>JAHFUF010000649.1 GCA_023265235.1 Blastocatellia bacterium | reverse complement strand
GTCACTAACTACAGGTAAAGCAGGGTGCCTTAATTTGGCTAATAACCTAGCTTCTCTTTCAAAAGCCTTTTGAAGACTATCACCACTAACAATGGTTTCTTTTAGTGCAACTATCACTCCTAGGCGTTGATCTTTAGCCTCATAAACCGCTCCCATACCGCCTTGACCAATTTTACAGATAATTAAATAGCGGTTTTGTAAAATTGCTCCTACATCCAACATCCTAGTGGTTCTCCTAGCAATAAATCCTAATATTAAATAGTATTAAAAATTTGTTTGGCTTAAATTTCTTAGGATAACACAAAGATTTAATTATGTTTATTGATGAAGGGAAGGAAATTAGCCACTGTAAAAAAGCTCTTAAACTAAGAGCTTTTAGCCTTAAGTTACTTTTTTTAGGAACTTAAGTATAGTGGCTTTATTTGGTTGGTTATTGACCTATGGATAAGGCTTGAGCTTTATTGCTACTGCCCCAACCATAACGAACTACTTCTATATGTATATTACGACGACCAAAAAGCTTTGCCTCACTTTGGCAAGGAATATAAATATCTATGCGATTACCACGTATTGAAGAACCTTTGTCTAATACACGATAAAGTCCAGAATATTTCCCAGCTTCAATTTTTACAATTGAGCCTAAAGGCAAGACATTTGGATCAGCAGCTACAACTCCAGCACCAGCAGGTACACCACAAGCAGTTAGCCCCTTAAGTGAATATGCCGTAGCAATGAAACTTTGTGCTAAAGGGCTAATAACCTCTTCAAAAATAGAAGGGTTTGTTAATTTACTTATTTCATTGCCCTTGGAAAGTAGTTCAGGAAATTCATTGATTACAGACTTACGCAAGTCTGGTAGTTTAGGAATAGGTTTAATAGAGTTTGATGAATCAACAAAAAAAGTTGGTTCATTGAGTAATAAATTAGGAACTTTGCCGACATTACGAAAATAAAGACCTTGTTGGGTTTCTGGTGAAATAGAATTTTCTCTATTGGTAGAAACTGCTTTTTTACCTTGCACAGCTAGGTTTTGCCATCCAAGAACCTTGGTATGCCCCCAACTCATTACTGCCGCAGGCACTGCCAAAGTCATTAGCACCATTCTGATTAATCTAAACCGTGAATTATAAAAAGCCATCACACCTCCTTAAAAAACAGATCTCAAAATTAGCCCCTAGGTTTGTTACTCTATAATTTAGTTACTCCTTTTAATTTGCAGATAAACAAGGCTTTATACAGCTTATCGAACTATAGGTGAACTATAGAAATAAGAGCTTGCGACTATAGCAGAGAGAAAGCATTATAACAAGGCAAAGCTGCTATTTTATAGTAAATAATAATGGTTATTAAGCAGGTCTTAACCTCCCCAATGTATTTATTATTAAAGCTATAAGGCTAAAGTTTTGTTTTCCGTAAAACTAGAGGATGTTTTGATCGACAAGGCAATGCCTAATTGTTTATGATAATTGGAGTTCTAAGCCCCCATATCCAAGCTTCAAATCTGAGGTACAAACCGTGTTACATTCTGTTTTGTCTAGTCTGCGTAGGGTAGTAGCAGATCCTGACGTAGCTATAGATCTAGGTACAGCAAACACCCGTTTATATGCTCATGGCAAAGGAATTATTGCTGATATCCCTTCAGCAGTTAAAGTAAATCGAGAAAAAGGCTCTATAGAAGCAGTAGGAAAACCCGCTCTTCCTTCTGCTAAAAACAATTCTTCTTCTGACTCAATATTACCTTTGCATGCTGGTGTTATCAAAGATATAGAAGGGGCGGCATACTTACTAACTCCTTTACTACGCCGTGTACACCATTTTGGCTTAATAAAACCGCGTGTACTTGCTTGTGCACCAACAGATGCGACTATGGAAGAAAGAGCCGCGCTTGTCGAAGCAACTTTGCGTGCCGGTGCATCAGCAGTAAAACTCGCTCCTGAACCATTAGCAGCAGCTATTGGAGTTGGTTTAGACATTTCTTCCCCTTACGCACAAATGCTAGTAGATATTGGTGACGGAGTTACAGATATAGCAGTAATTCGTGATAGTACTTTAATATCTACTGCTGCAACCCGTACTGCTTGTAGTAACTTACATACAGCGATACAAGATATGGTACTAGGACGTTATAATCTTTCTTTATCTTTATCTGAAGCTGAGCGGCTAACCCAAAAAATAGGAGTCTTACCAACACCTAAAACAACGTCAATAGAACAAGTACTAGGAATTAACCCTAGCACTGGAAATAAACTAACCGCACAAATTAACACAGAAGAGATTTTTCAAGCAATGTTTCCTGTAATCAATAAAATTATTACTACAATTTGTGAGGTTATTCGCGACTTGCCGCCTATGACTAGTTGCGAAGTAATAGAAAACGGTATTTGTTTAACTGGTGGCGGGGCATGTTTACCTGGTATGTCTGCTTTAATTGCAGCTAAAACTTCACTAGATATTAGACCTGTTGCAGATCCTATACATGCAGTAATTAATGGTGCTTGTCAAATGCTTAAGGGCAAAATGACTTCTGAGTTTTGGCTAACGTAAAAGATAAATAGCTCACCAAACTAATTTAGCTTTTATCTAGTGAGTCTTTAGTTATTTACCTGCATTTGCTAAGAATTTTCGTTGCGTTCTTTTATCCAAAGCTGCGTAAATATGCATAGTTTTAATTTCATTTTTATTTAAAAACAAACTTATGCCTTTCGTAAAATAATCGTATAAAAAAATACTTCTTTCTGCCCCAGTAGTTATATAGGATCTACCTAGTGTTTTTTGCATCTCTTGTTTGCCATTACTAAAAAACAGGCTAGCAGAAACTCCGAATTTTTTACATTTTTCCAAATCATATCCATAGCTAGACAAAATCATATAAACCAATTTTTCGTCCTTAAAATAAAGAGTATAAAGAGGATAATAGGTTTTATTAGCAGATCTGCTATATTCTATTACATAATCAAACCCTAAAAAGAAAACCAGTTCTGTTTTAACACTAAGTTTTCTTTTTGCTAATGTTTCTTTTTCTTCTTCAAAAGTACTTTTTCTAATTGGCTGACCTAAAATATCAAGCACCTTTTGTGAAGGCGTACCAACAGTAATTTCTGCTACTCCTACTCCTGGGATAATTATATCTTTGTAAATATCATTGTCATCTTGAGCAAAGGCTTGTGTATATCCTAAAATCATAAACAAAAAAAGTAATACCCAATTCTTCATGAAACTTAACCTTCCTAATTTCTTTATACTCCTAATTCTTTAGCTACGATTATCAAAAGACAAAAGGGTAAACACCCTAATTTAATAGAAGGGCAGTTTGTATGGCTACACATTAGTTTCTAGCATGGGAGCATAAATCTGTACTTAAATACCGCTCGCCACGATCACCTAAAATAATAACAATTTGTCCTTTGTCCATTTTTTCTGCTAACTTTAAGGCACCCCAAAGTACAGCACCAGAGCTAATACCAGCAAAAAGCCCTTCCTGCAAAGCAAGTTTGCGAGCCATTTCAATTGCATTAGGA
>JAHFUF010000081.1 GCA_023265235.1 Blastocatellia bacterium | reverse complement strand
CCTTTGATTTATTTTTATTGGTTTCTTGTTGAGCAAATATGCTAGTAACCAGAAAAATTATTAAACTTGCAAGTAGGACAAAATTTTTCATAAATTTTTTATAACTTAGAGTTGGAAAGTTTTTTCTATTTTGGCGTAAGCACACATTAGTAGCAAGAGCTAAAACAGAGATTAACAATACTTAAAAAAACAAAACCTATTAGAACGAGCAACTTTGAACTCTTCAGTTAATAGGAGGTTTAACTTATTATCAATAGCTGATAAATATATCCTATAAAACCTTTAAGACGAACATGAAAAATAAATCAAAATACACACTATTAATGATTAGTTTAGCATTAATTATAGGTGTTTCTCTTTTACCTGGGTTTCCTTGGTCTACAAATGTTTTTTTTAATTTAAGGCGAGTTGCTGCAAAAACACAGGCGAAATTATCTAAGTGGAAAGGCCAACAAACCCAAATAATATCTATTACTGGCAAGTTAAAAGGTAATGGAGCAATGACAGAAGCATTAAAAGGTGCACAAGTTATAGCCATAGAATCAACTTCTGGCTATGCAGCATTAAGTGATCAAGAAGGTAAATTTGTTGTTCCTCACCTTGTTTGGTATCCAGGAGCGCAATATAACTTGGTGATTTCAGCTAACATTTTTCATACTAGATTAATAAAAGTTACGTCTCCTCAAGATCTATCAGCACCCCTTATTGTAGATTTAGGTGACTTAGAATTTGACTTAGCAAATGAAGCAGAGAAAAGTGAGCTATTTTTTCGCACTATGCCATATGATTTTTTAAATCATAATTATTACCAAGATTTATTTGATAAATTAACAATAAATGCTAACTCTGATGAAGAAAAAATAAGTAGAATTAATAGTTATATTGCAACTAAGCTTAATTATGATGAGCATGCTAAAAGCTTTCCATCACCACGAGCAATAATTGAAAGAGGTTCTTGCTACTGTAGTAATTTAGCTATTGCAATGACAGCAGTTACTACAGCAGGAAATTACCCTACCAGAACAGTTCATTTAACTGATAGCACTGGGTATCTAAACACACATGTAGTAGTAGAGGTTTTTTATCAAGAGCGATGGCATCTTTATGATCCAACTTATGGTGTTTCCTTTCTCAATAAAGAAGGGATTGTTGCAAACTATAGGGAGCTTAGACTAGATACTTCGCTAATAAAGCCAGAAGTATTTCAAAACTTCGACACTAAACTTGCTCAAGATATATTAAAATGGATGCCAGGCACTTTTAATTCAGGCTTTCATCAAATCTATTCAGTCAAAAGAAAACACCAGTAATAATAAATTTTCAAAAATTAGCAAATTTATTAAAATATTATCTTGTTCTGCTAACTCCAATAAATCAATAAATTACATCTTATATTATTTGGGGATTAAACACTTATTCTTTGGTAAACATCGCTAAGCTGTAAAGCAAGACCTATGGACGGCAGATAGATACTATTTTCTAGTTGTGTAGTTTCACTTGGTCGCCAAGATCCGTCTTTTTGCTTAACAAATTGGGTGATGCAAGGCTGATTTTGAACTACAAGCAAATATTCCATAAAACTAGGGATAGATTTGTAAAGTGCAAACTTAGCATTTCGGTCAAAACGCTTATTAGAGGGTGATAAAATCTCTATCAACATAATAGGATTAACTAAGGTATCAATGCCCCCGATTTCTTCAAATTCTAAATCTCCACAACCAATACTTACATCAGCATAGCGAAAAGGAGGTGCGGTTGGGACTTTAATTGCTAAATCACTAGTAAATACTTGACAGTTGCTTTGAGCCAAAAGATTACCTATACATCTAATCAAATTAGAGGCAATAATTGAGTGTTCTTTGCTCCCGCCAGACATGCAAAAAATCTCACCATCCCAATACTCATACCGCTCATCCGATTCACGGACTAAAGCAAAATATTCATCTAGGGTGTAAAAACGCTTCTTAGGTAAACTAGACATATAAGACCTACTTTTATTAAATTACTTGGTTCAATAATATCTTTTCGCGCTACTTAAGGAAAGTTTAGGGTTATTTTCTAACCACCAAATAAGAATATGAGTATCTAATAGCAAGTTTATTCATTTTCACCTCGAAATGCTGCTGCAATATCCTCTGGAAGCTCATCAAAATCATCAGTCATTCAAACCTTGCCTTTCCACATACCAGGCTGACGAGGCTCATCACTCTGTTGATAGCGAACTAGTTTAGCAATAGGTTTGCCTGATTTGCCAATTATTACTTCTTCTCCTGCTAATACTTTTTCAAGCAATTTAGAAAAATGTGTTTTGGCTTCATGTATGTTTACAATAGACATAAGATACTCCCTATTAAATTGACTAAGTTTAGCCTAGTTGAAAAAGTCTACATCAATAGCTTAGAAATAAAAAGAATAAGTGTATTTTAGATAGTAGTAGAAATAATAGGATAAAAGAAGATATTTAGTAGTAAAAATTTCTCTAGTAATTGTCAATTTTACTAGCCATCAGACTAAAGCAACGAAAATGAATTGTAGCTTATTGATTTTATTGGGTGGTTAAAGGTGGGCCCTCCAGGATTCGAACCTGGAACCAACAGATTATGAGTCTGCTGCTCTGACCATTGAGCTAAGGGCCCTTAAAAAAGGAAATTTTGAAGTTTAGAAAGATTAAGAACCAAAGATTTTTAAAAATTATTTCTTATTGTTTGAAGGCGGCATTATTGCATAGTTAAAAATCGTCTGCAACCTATACAAGCAGTGTTCTAATAATAAAACAGCTTTTAATTTAAGCAAATGTTTAAGCAAAAAGAAATGGCGGAAGAAAAAGGTAAAAATTAGGTGCTTTTATCTTTTTTATCTTGATTAAATAATGCTAATAATCTAAATAATCAGACTTAACAGTAAAATAAATAAAGGTTATTAGGTGTTTATGGTAAGCAATCCTTCTCGAATATCCCGTTTAATGTATTCCTTACTGGCAGTAACATTGTTGCTGTTTTTCTTTTCTATAACTAATGCTCAAACAATGGTTGTTAGTAAACCTGCTGAGCCTCCTATACAATGGCCAAGAAACCATAGTTTTGATATGCAACATATAGTATTAAAGCTAGCGTTTGATTGGGATAAAGAAATGGTTTTAGGCGAGGCTACTTTGCAGATGAAACCTTTTGTTGATGGGCTTAAAATTGTTGAGCTAGATGCTACTAAATTTAATGTTGAATGGGTAAGGCTCAGTAATGGTAATGCTTTAAAATATGAGGTGGATGAAGGAAGAATTACTATAACCCTAGATCGTGTTTATAAATCTAGTGAGACGATTAGTTTTACAGTTAAGTACTCTGTACAGCCAAAACTAGGACTAACTTTTGTTAAACCTTCAACTAGCGACCCTAAACGTCCATATCAAATTTGGAGTCAAGGCGAAACTTTGACCAATCGTGAATGGTTTCCTTGTTATGATTTCCCTAATGATCGTGCGACTAGTGAAACTTTTATTACAGTAGATAGTAAGTATACGGCTATTTCTAATGGTGAACTTATTGAAGTAAAAGAGGATAAGAATAAAAAAACATATCATTGGAAAATGGACTATCCTTTTCCTAGTTATTTGGTTTCTTTGGTAGTTGGTGAATTTGCCGAATTAAAACAAGAAACCGAAGGAGTACCGATTTTTCACTATGTTTATAAAGATCAACTAGAAAATGCTAAACATAGTTTTGCAAGCGTACCTGAGATGGTGAAGTTTTTTGCTACTAAACTAGGACATCCTTATCCTTATAAAAAATATGCAGAGGTTACGGTTTATGAATTTCCTGGCGGGATGGAAAATATTACTGCTACTACTATGACAGATAGTTCGGTCAGAGATGAGCGGGCAATGATAGATAGTACTGATAGCCTTTCAGCGCACGAATTAGCCCATCAATGGTTTGGTGATTTGGTTACTTGTCGCGATTGGAGCGAGCTTTGGTTAAACGAAGGTTTTGCTAGTTTTATGGATGCAGTTTGGTTAGGTTATTCTAGAGGCCAGGAAGAATACTTAAGAAATATTTTAGATAGCCAAAACTCTGTCTTAAACCGCTATAAACAGGGAAGTCACCGTCCTGTGGCTACAAAAAGGTTTTACCACCCAGACGATCTTTTTGATGAAAATAGCTATGCTCGCCCACAAGTAATAATTCATTATTTACATCATATATTAGGTGAAGAAGCTTTCTGGAAAGCAATTAACCATTATATTACAGTTAATCAGCAGAGAGGTTTAGTAACAGGGACAGATCTTTCCAAAGCAATTGAAGATGTAACAGGGCAAAACCTAGATTGGTTTTTTGAACAATGGATTTATAAATTAGGTCAACCAGAGCTTGAAGTTAATTCTCAATATGATGAGAAAAAACAGCAGTTAAAATTAAATGTTAAGCAACTTCAGAAAAAAGACCCTGAAAAACCTTGGTTTGATGTCCCTGAAGCCTATCGCTTGCCTGTAGAGATTGCTATTACTACTAGTAAAGGAACAAAAAACCATCAAGTAATAATTAACCAAGTAGAGCAGCAATTTTCTTTTCCTACAGAAGAAAATCCATTAATTGTTAATTTTGATCGTGGAAACTATATTCTAAAAACAGTAAAGTTTACACGTACTTCAGATGAGTTAATTTATCAACTAGGCTCAGATGAAGATGTAACAGGACGTATTAGAGCGGCAGTAGAGCTAAAAAATACTGTTTATGAACCTGCGATTTTAGCCCTAGCCACAGCAGCTAAAGAGGATAAATCCTCACTAGTTCGTTTACAGGCAATTGATAGTTTATCAACTGTTAAAGGCGAAATAGCCAAAAAAGCCCTGCTTGCCGCACTTACTGATTCAAGCTGGCAAGTGCGCGAAGGTGCTGTCATCATACTAGGACAATTTAAGGATAAAGATTTGCTTTCTGTATTTCAAAAGACCATTGATAACGATCCTAGTTATAAAACTGTTAATGCAGCAGCTAAGGCTCTTGGTCTAATTGGTTCTCCAGAAGCAGTAGCGGTTTTACTTGAATTGGCTAAAAAACCTTCTTGGCAAGATACTCTAACCCGTTCAGCTTTATTAGGGCTTAGCTATAGCCAAGACCCAAGGGTTTTAGATGTGGCGTTAAGATATGCCGCTCCAGGGAATAGTAGGTATATGCGTTCTAGAGCTATTGAGATGTTGGGAGTAAGGGCTAAGGGTAATAAAGAGGCACTAGATTTAATTCGCATTGCATTAACAGACAAGTCTTCATCATTAAATTATTCTGCATTAATTGCTTTAGGTGAGATGAATGATAAAAACACTTTAGGAGTTCTTGAAGAATATTCTAAAAAAACAGACCTTGATCCAAACCTACAAAAGTACGCTGAAGAAGTAGTTGGCCAGATCAAAGAAAAAGGTGTGGGGAATTAATTAATATCCTTCTGATGAATCAGTTAGACTAATCTGGCCAGTGGATTCTAATAAATTAATAATTCGATAAGTTTTAGCATTACAACTAGGAGAGCGAGCTAGTATTTGTGCTAGGTTCATATCAGGTTGCTGAGCTAAATACCAAATAGTTTCAGCTAGTGAGGTAGTGGTTTTGTCTTGCCAAGTTAATTTACTAGCAAGGGTTTC
Source organism: Blastocatellia bacterium (assembly GCA_023265235.1). Taxonomy (GTDB): domain Bacteria; phylum Acidobacteriota; class Blastocatellia; order Chloracidobacteriales; family JADJPF01; genus JADJPF01. Next base: position 6,046 of record JAHFUF010000081.1, on the reverse strand, counting down.
AAATGTAGCAAAAAGATCAGGGAAAATTTCTTTGTATTCTGCCAGTTCTGTTTTTAGTGTGATAGATTCATCCCAAAGGTCTTGGCCACTTTCAATAACTGGTTCTAGGCTTCTTTACCAACTCTTACGCCTAATTTGGAAGAAAGAATATTTCCTTGTTCAAAATATATACTACAAAATGGTGGTGGTGGTAATTCTTTGATCTTATTCTTAGCTATTTCATGAGCAATGCCTCTAGCTGTATAAACTAAGAGCGATCCAGTAAGTTCTAAGCCTATTAGAGTATGAAAAACAGAAACTAGGTCACATTCTGGAAAATTACCATGCAAAAAATTTTGTTCAGCTGGAATAAACTCTGACACATGTGTAGGAGAAGGTTTAACAGGTTCTGAGGCTGTGGTTGTTGGAGTTAGAGGGGTTGTTGAGGTTGCTTCAAAGTCTAGCCGACCAGTTGTTCCTATGCGCTCTGAGCGAAATCGACTAGCAGAATAATCTAGAGATGATCCAGATGGATCTAGAGTTAATAAGACTGCTGCTTCTAAGTCTTTGTCAGTTGCAGAGCTAAAAGCTGTCATAAACTCCTGATTAGAAACAGTTTGAACTGCCGCAGAAAGTTCTCTAGCAAATGTAGTAATATCCTGAGGGCGTTTGTCAGGGTCTTTTTCCAGTGCATGTGCAACTACTGCATTAATAATAGGTGGTATATCTGGGCAGACGCTATAAAGTGGTGGAGGTATTTCTGTTACTTGTTTATAAATTACTGCAATAGAATTAGGCCCTTCAAAAGGCAATACTCCACTAAGAATACGGTAAAGAACTATTCCAACAGAGTATATATCTGAGCGAGGATCAACAGCACGGGCGGTACATTGTTCTGGGGAAATATAATGAGGTGTACCAATAACTGACCCCATACCAGTAAGGTCACTAGCAGTCATTCCATCTAGTACTTGAATAAGTTTAGCAATACCAAAATCAACTACTTTGACAATTTCTTGGCCATCTTCTTTGTGTAAGAAAATATTATCTGGTTTTAGATCACGATGAACTATTCCACGTTTATGAGCTACATTAAGCACAGCACAAATTTGTTGGATAATATTGTTTGCTTCTAAAATGCTAAGACGAGGTTTTTCTTTTAATCTTTCAGACAAAGATATACCAACTAGAAATTCCATCACTACATAAACCATATCATCAGAAGTGATACCAAAGTCTGTTACAGCAATAGCATTAGGGTGACGAATTTTCATTGCTGCATAAGCTTCACGGCGAAAACGTTCTACGGCAGTAGGGTTATTAACTAGATCCTTACGCATTAATTTTACTGCAACAGGAGCTTGAAGCTGTAAATGAGTTGCTTTGTAAATAGTTCCAGTAGTGCCTTCGCCAATTTTTTCATCTATTTGATATTTATTATCGATTTGAAAACTGACAAAATCCGTTTGCGCAGCGCTGGCCAAGGCACTTCCATCATAAGGACAAAAACTTTTCTCTGGTGGAAAAGCTTTTTTGCATTTAGGACATCGCATTAACATAAAGTTATCTAAAGGATATGGATAGAGTTAGATAGAGTTATTTTTTATGGGTTTATGAGCTAACAATAGTTAACGAGTTATTAAATAAATTATTTTTTCTATCAAATTACGTTGCTTAACTATTTTTGCTCGTGCTCGCCAAAGGGGTTTGTCGGTAAGGTGATTAATATGATCGCGCCAACTATCAACAACCACTTCTGCGCCAAGATGGTGTTTTTTGTACTCTTGAGCCGCTTTTTCTACCTCAGCGCGATTCTCAGATTGTAAAATTAAGGTGAAGTACGGTTTTGCTTGTCCTAACATTGTTTTACCTGTTTTTTAGAGGTGTAATCTATCAATAATCAGCATTTAACTAACATATCTAGCTTCTTTTCTCAAGGAATAAAAACGGGAAGTAATATTAACCTAACCTAATAGATTTAATTTTAAGGTATTAGGCCCTTTAACTTACAATTAATCAACTGGTCAGTATGCTACTAAGATGACTACCTAAGCTGTGCAACAGATTTAAGAAATTTAATTGATGTTTCATCATCCCAATTAGCTCCCCCTAGATGCTCAAAAACTATTTTACCTGTTGGGGAAATAACAAATGTTTTAGGGATTGCATCGTTACTAAAAGCAGATGGTAAGTTTTCAGAAATTGTATAAACAGGCAAAGAAAAATTCCTTTTTTGTATAAACTGGCTTACCTTTGTTTGATCTTCATTTGATATTAATACAAACACAACACCATCGTCTTTAGTTTTATTATAGAGGTTTTGTAGGCTAGGCATTTCTGCTACGCAAGGGCCGCACCAAGTAGCCCACATGTTAAGTACTACTACTTTGCCTTTCCATTGAGTTGCTTGGATGGTTTTACCTGTTAGGTCGGTGGCAGACCAGTTATAATCTGCTTGAGCATAACCATTTATTGGGTCAGGAAATTTGGGTAAAGGCAGTTGTTTACTTGTTTGCTTAAGCTCTTCTTCACTAGGAGGTGGAGGACTTCCTTTGTTAACAGACACTTTACAGCTAATAGTAGAGAAAATTAGAACTATTAGTATTTGGAAAAAATAGCGAAAATAAGGTTTATACATTGTAATTCAGAGAACATCCTAAAAGTTTTAGATTCAGAGTTTATAAAAGCAAACACAGTAATGAGTTGTAAGTTAATAATACATGGAATTAGCTTTGTAACTTATTGAAAATAAAGAAAATTCTTGATGTCCTGTTAGGGACATTTGATAGTAGCCCAGTCCTTTAGGGCTGGGAGCTAATTTAATTACAACATTATCAGTTTAACTTTTGTTTTCTACAACATTGCGGTGCGAAAAAAATGCTGCTATTTGTGTTAACCCTAGTCCAATTGCAAATGCAAAAGGGAGGCTAGCTATTTTAACAAAAGAGTTGTTAGGGCGAGCAAGTTGATTTTCGCCTACTAGAAATCTTAAGTGATTTTGATCATAACTCATCAAGAAAAATATTAATGATGCCCAAATAATGCCTGAGACTATTGAGATTGGTATTGCAAAAACTAAACTAAATTTATATAACCTAAACAATTTACCTGTTAAAATCCCTATGGATAAACAAAGCATTAAGCCCATTAACCACGCTATAATACCTAGTTTAAAAAAACTTGGGCTAGGAATTTGTACTGTTAGAGACAAGGAATTTGCTGGTAGTGATTGCCAAGTACCAGTAATTTTTTCTCCTTCACTAGTAAGTTTTGTATTACTAGCATATTGCCAGCCTTTAGGAATATAAATAGTTGCATCTAAACCAGTAAACCCAACCCAATCTCTAGCAGGAGTAAGCACATAAACAAATTGCCAAGGGATAGTTTCTTCCCCTTGTAAGTATGTACTAGGTTGGGCAAAGTAAGATACACGTAAAGTATGACTACCTTTAGGGATTTGTACTTTAAATTCAATATTAGGGCTTTTAATTAATGGGCGATATGGTATACGCCAACCGCCTTGTACAGAAGGGGTATAGTTTGGAATTCCCCAGTTAATAGGAAGTTCTTTTTCTGTACTGTTAAAGGGTTCCATATTAATAGCTTGCTCATCTAGCCAAACCCCAGTGTTTGTATTAGGTTTGAAACTCATTATGTCACCAAAAAATGTCAAGGTAATATTTTGAGATTCTTTATCATTGCGTATTTTATATAGTGTTTGTACTAAAGCTAGTCTAGGTGAGTACTCGCTAGTAAATTCAAGCATTTGTGAACGTTGAAAGCTAGATAGTCCTCTTAGGTCAATAGTAAGGGTTTCTTTTTCAATAAACACTGAGCCTAAATCAATCATAGGCTCGCCAATTGAATTACCTGCAAGAAAGGGGTTAAAAGGTCTAGCGGCATTTACTATTTTAGGGTTAATGCTAAAAATGACAGATGAAAAAATAAAGAAAATAAAAGGGGTAAGTAAGATATTTTTCTTAAACCTAAATCTAGGCATAAAACGTTGTCCTTGGAAAAAGTTACTGAGGTTAATATTTCGGAACTTGATAGTTAATGTTTGAGCTTGTGTTTATTATGCTTGAGTTGAAACTTTCTATAAATGAGTGATTCCAGCCTCTACCAAATCTTCTGGTAGTGTTTTGAAAGAATTAAAGAAATAAGGAGGCCAATGAAAAAATCAAAAAGATTGATAATCTGATAGCCTGATAAATTTTTTGGAACATGCTATTTTTGCTAATAAAAATTGCTCTTATCTAGAGTAAGTTGCAAAATACAATTATCTAAAACATATTTATCAAAATTAATTTTTAGAGGACTATATGTCTAAGCACAATCATGATAATGACGAATCAGTAATAACTAAACAAAATAAAAAAGAAAAGCTTGACGAACCACCACGTTATAGAGTGCTTTTACATAATGATGATTTTACTACACAAGACTTTGTTGTCTATGTTCTACAAAAAATATTTAATCATCCTATTGAGGAAGCTATACATAGAATGTATCAAGTTCATTTTGAAGGAATAACCATTGGTGGTGTTTATCCTTACGAGATTGCCGAAACAAAAGCTAATAAGGTGATTCGCCTAGCTCGTGAACAGGACTTCCCCTTTATGAGCACAGTTGAAAAAGAATAGTAAATGTCCATTTAATCACTCTATATGAGTATTTAGTGATTATAAAGTAAGTATATGTCTTATAATCCAAAGTTTGATGAAACTACTATAACTAAAAACCAGGAAGAGGTTGAGAGACAATTAACAGAGCCTCCAAAATATCGTGTGATTTTGCATAATGATGATTTTACTCCTATGGAGTTTGTTATATTAGTATTAGAAAAAATTTTTTACTATTCCAATCAACAAGCACACTCATTAATGCTAAAAGTCCATTATCATGGTAGTGGTATTATTGGGGTTTACACTTATGAAATAGCAGAAATGAAGCTAGTAAAAGCTATTGGTATGGCAAAACAAAAGGGCTATCCTTTAATGCTAAGTTTAGAAAAAGATACTACAGAGTAAAACTAGGAAAGATAAAGTTATGTTAACTAAAGAACTACAGCTTACCTTACAACATGCATTGAGTTTAACAATTGACCGTCGTCATGAATGCTTAACCCTGGAGCATTTATTATTAGCTTTACTGGCTGATAAAGTTGCCAATAATATTTTGAAGCATTGTGGGGCAAACCTAAAAGAACTAGAGTCTCAACTAGAGGGATTCTTAACCGAAAACTGTCAGTTTATTGCAGATGAAGAATACAATTCTCCAGAACAAACGCCATCTTTTACTAGAGTACTGGAATATTCTGTTCGACAAGCTCAAGGTGCAGGAAAATATGAAATAGATGGAGGTAATGTCCTAGCGGCTCTTTATCAGGAAGGTCATTCACATGCTGTCTATCTACTTAAAAAACATGGGGTTAGCCGCCTAGATATTTTAAATTATATCTCTCATGGTGTTTCTAAAATTGGTGAAGCCCCAGAACCTATTATTAATAATGAAGAAGTAGATGATGAAGAACGCTCACCAGCACTAGACAAACCCTTAGAATCATTTACCACTAATTTAGTCGCAAAGGCTGCAAAAGGCTTGATTGATCCGCTTATTGGCCGTGATGCAGAATTAATGCGCACTATTCAAGTCCTATGTCGTCGTCGCAAAAACAACCCTGTTTATGTAGGAGATCCTGGAGTAGGTAAAACTGCGTTAGCTGAAGGACTGGCGCGAAAAATTCACCTTGGAGAAGTCCCAAATGTGCTTAAGTCCGTAGAAGTCTATCAATTAGATATGGGTGCGCTGCTTGCAGGAACAAAATTTCGAGGACAATTTGAAGAAAGACTAAAAGCTGTTATTAATTCTCTTAAAAAACGCCCTGGGTCAATACTGGTAATCGATGAAATACATACAATTGTTGGTGCAGGTTCAGTTAGTGGTGGGACAATGGACGCTTCTAATATTCTTAAACCAGTCCTTGCTTCAGGTGAAATTCGTTGTATCGGCTCAACTACTTATTCTGAATATAAAGCTTCTTTTGAAAGAGACCGTGCTTTAGCTA
>JAHFUF010000648.1 GCA_023265235.1 Blastocatellia bacterium | reverse complement strand
CGTATTCGGGTAGTTATACATGATGTTACTAAAGAGTCTAAAGGCCCTCAAGTAGTGATTTCACGGGCAAGTGCAGAGTTACTTAAAAGGTTATTTGAAATGGAAGTACCGGAAATATACGACGGGACTGTCACTGTTAAAGCTGCTGTCAGAGAGCCAGGAGACCGCGCTAAAATAGCTGTTTCTTCTACAGATCCTGATGTTGATCCAGTAGGGGCTTGTGTAGGAATGAAAGGCTCTAGAGTACAGGCAATAATTCGGGAATTGCGTGGAGAAAAAATAGATATCATTCAATGGTCTGCTGATCCAGCAATTTTTGCTGCTAATGCACTTTCTCCAGCAAAAGTAAGTAAAGTACAAGTTACAGATTTTCAAAACCAGCAACTAGAAGTAATGGTTGAGGAATCACAGCTTAGTTTAGCTATAGGTAAACGCGGACAAAATGTTCGCTTAGCCGCTAAATTAGTGGGATGGCATATTGATATTCGTAGCGAAGCGGAAATGAAACGAGAGGTTGCTATACAAATAGAGGCTCTTATGTCTTCTGCTACAGTACCATTAAATGCAATTGAAGGGATTAATCCTGTTCATTCTTCTAAACTAAAAGAAGCAGGTATTGAAACCTTAGAACAATTAGCAGGTTGTTCTTCTGATGACATAGCTACTACCTTGGATGTTAGTTTAGATGACGCAAATTCATTACTAGATTTTGCTCATCAAATTATTAAAGCTAAGTCAGAGAAAAACATTGATAATGCTGCAAGCCAATCTCTAGAATCAAATCTAGCAAATAGTGCAACAGAATGATCAATTTTAGCTGTTGCGAAATTTAGTTAATATTAATATAAGTAGTAAACTAACCCTAGAGTTAATCTTAGGTTAATGTCGGAAGTGGGTTATACTGATTGAAGGGAGAATGAATGTCAAAAGTGAGAATTTATGATTTAGCTAAAGAGCTAAAACTCGATAACAAAAAGGTGATCGAGGAAGTAAGGCGGTTTGGATATGACGTTAGTGTGCCTTCTAATTCGGTGCCCCCTGATATTGCCGAGAAAGTTAAAAGCAAATACTTTCCGCAAAAAGCTCAAGTATTAGAACGACGAGTTAAATTGGTTAAACATCGTACAGATGAAATTCCAATAAATGAGAATAGTCAAACACCTGATGTAGTTAATACTTCCTTACAAGAGGTGTCTACTCAAGCTCAACTAGTTAAAAAAGCCGTTGGAACTATAAAATTAGAACCAACTATCTTAAGCGAATCACCTGCTAGCAACGCTACTAGTCTAGTAGCTTCTTCAGCCATTAAATTAATGCCAAAACCAGATGTTTCTCCTTCTATAACGCAATCTAATATACAGCCTCAAAACAAAATTTCTACTAGTTCTGCTGCTACAGCAGTAATTCGCGAAAATCGCGATCCAGAAGAGGCTGTAAAACAGCGAATTGTAAAAATTGACACCCCAAAACCAGAAGAACAATTTGTAGGGGTTGTAAAAATTCCTCCACAATCAGAGCTTTTTAAAACGGCTCCAATTACTGATATAACAAAAGTAGAAGCATTACAAAGAGATGCTTCCACTGTTAATTTAAGCTCTGCTGACACATTGGAATTTGCTAAACCACTGCTATCAGATGATAAATTAGAAAGCCCTAAAACAGTGGTAGATCTAAAACAAGAAACAACTCTTAAAGCTGAAATTAAGACAGATTTGATCACCATTAAACCGGAACTCAAGTCTGAAACTCCTAAACTAGAAAGTAAACCGCTACCTAATAAAGTTGAGACTAAGCCTCTTTCTCCAACAGTTGTTAGGACTGAGATTAAACCTATAATAGTAGATCGACGTAATGTTGGTTCTGTTACACCACTTCAAAATAATACTCCTAGGCCAAAAATAGAACCCCCTACCAACACTGCTCCTAACAATGTGCCTAATAGAACTCATGTGCCTGCTGTGCCTCAAACAAATCCTAATGTTAACAACCAAAATTTCAATAGAAGGCCAGGTGGGGAACAAAATCGTCCAAATCGACCTCAACAACAATTTGGAAATCGTCAAAACCAAAATCAAAGCCAAAACCAAAATCAAAACCAAAATCAACGTCCTAATCAGCCAGGGGGGCAATATCAGCAAAGAGGACAATTTAATCAACAAAATTTCCAGAACAACGCTCCAAACCAAATGAGAGGTCAGGGAAATTTTCCTCAAAATCAGTTTAATCAACCAAGAAATCAGTTTAATCAAGGAAATCAAGCAAACCAGGGAAATCAAGCAAACCAATTTAACCAATTTAATCAAGGACAAAAAAACCAAGGTAAGCCAATGGCTCAAGCCCTTCATCGGGTTACTACTAAACCGGAAGGGAGCGAGTTTGTAGACGCGCAACGAACTACCTATATTCCTCCTCCAGATTCTCGTAAGAAAGGACGTCGTACGACTACTAATAATCGTCCTGTTCATAATAAAAAAGAAGAGCGTGAGATCCGGGAAAAGCTGCCAAATTTCCAGCCACCTTCAACTACTAGCATTATTGCTAAGGTTATAGTCCCTGTAATTCCCAAAGAATTAAAGCCTATTAAGCTAGTAGAAGGAACCACAGTTAAAGAATTTGCAGAAAAATTAGAAGTGAAACCAAAAGATGTTGTCGCACTTTTACTTAGTAAAGGAGTTATGGCGACTATAAACCAAACTCTTAATTCTGAAGTTGTACGCGAGATAGGGAAGGATTTTGGTTATGAAGTTTCTTTTGTGGATTTTGAAGAAATGACAACAGACACAGAATTTGAGGAAGGACTAGATAGAGGAGATGAATTAGATACTCGCGCGCCTGTTGTTACAGTAATGGGACACGTTGACCATGGTAAAACCAGCTTACTAGACGCTATTCGTAAAACACGAGTTGCAGAAGGCGAAGCAGGTGGAATTACTCAACATATAGGGGCTTATAGTGTTTATGTTAGTGACCCAGATAAACCTAATCAAAAAAGAAGAGTAGTTTTTCTAGATACTCCAGGCCACGAAGCTTTTACTATGATGAGGGCACGTGGAGCCAAAGTAACAGATGTGGTTGTATTAGTAGTTGCTGCTGATGATGGGGTTATGCCACAAACAATTGAAGCTATTGAGCACGCAAAGGCGGCTGGTGTTCAAATAGTAGTAGCGATTAACAAAATAGATAAACCTCAAGCTCAACCAGATAGAGTAAAACAAGCCTTATCAGATTATGGCTTAGTTTGGGATGGCTGGGGTGGTGATACTGTAATGGTAGAAGTTTCTGCTAAACATAGAGTTAACCTTAATGGATTACTAGAAATGCTTTTACTTTCTGCTGATATTTTAGACTTAAAAGCTGATGCTAAACGTCTTGGTTCAGGAGCAGTATTAGAAGCTAAACTGGATAAAGGGCGGGGTGCTGTGGCTACTGTCTTAGTACAAACAGGTACTCTAAAGGTTGGCGATCCTGTTATTGCCGGAATGTTTTTTGGTCGCGTTCGAGCAATGTTTGATGAAAATGGTAATGCCATTCAAT
>JAHFUF010000080.1 GCA_023265235.1 Blastocatellia bacterium | reverse complement strand
CGCTCAGCAGAAAGCTTAGTACAGTTTTTTCATGATTCAGGATATTTTCAAGTAGCAATTATTCCTAATATTCAAACAGATGAAACTAGAGAACGTGCAAATATTGATTTCCAAATTGTTCCTGGTAAACAAGCAGTTGTTTATGATCCAATAAATTTAGTAGGAAACTTAAAGCTGGATCCAAATTTTTTACTCACCAAGCTTAAAACTCAACCCGGCAATCCATTTATTCAGAGTAACTTACAGGAAGATATTGAATTATTACGCAAACGTCACATTCAAGCTCAATACCTAGATCCACAGATTGGTAGCCCAGAAGTAAGCTATAACAGCGACAATAACACGGTTTCTGTTCGGTTAGCGATAAATTCTGGGGCTAAAGTAGATGTAGCGGTAGAGGGTATGGAAATTTCTAGCAAAAAGCTCCAAGAAACCTTACCAATGTTTCGTCAAGGTGGCAGTGATGATTTTACTATAGAGGAAGGCCGTAGAGAGCTACTAGAAATTGTTCAACAAGAAGGCTTTTTCTTTGCTAATATTAATAGTCTCAAAGAAGAAATTAGCCAAGATAATGTTAAAATCACTTATTTTATTGATCGTGGTCGGCGTTATCGAGTATCAGATATTAGGTTGATTGGTACAGATGAGTTTACTATAGTGGCAATCGCTGATCAGCTAAAATCTCGTAAAGCAGCATTTTCTGCTCGTGGCATTACCAGCCAAGACTTACTTACTAATGATAGTAATGCTATTGCGAATCTATTAAAAGAATTAGGCTATATAAATGCACAAGTAACAGAACGTCGCCTAGGGGTGTCTCCTAGTAATCAAAACCTAGTTATTACTTTTGTTGTAGAACAAGGCCAGCGTGTAACAGTAGCCGAAACGGTTTTTATTGGTAACAAAGTGTTTTCCTCAGAAGAATTAAAGGCTCAATTTCCAAAAAGAAAACTAAATTATTTTTCTCGTTCTCGTCTCAACGAAGACATAGAAGCGTTACTTGAGGCTTATAGCAAGAAAGGCTATCCCGAAGCACAAATTGTTACTAAAGTAGAAAACATTGATGAAACTAACATGAGAACCAATTTTACTATTGAGGAAGGCGATCAAGTTGTAATCAACCGTGTTGTGATTAATAATCGTGGTCGTTCTCAGGAAAAATACATTAAAAAATACTTGACCTTTCGTGAAAATGGTTTTCTAAAGCGCGATGATTTTAACAGAAGTGAGCAGCAGCTTTATGCTACAGGAGCGTTTAGAACCGCGCAAATTCATGGTGAGTTAATTTCTCGTGATGACCAAAATCATGCAAAGCATGATGTGTTTATAGAAACTGCCGAAGCTCCTGCATATACATTGACTTATGGCTTTGGCTACCAAAGTGAGGATGGAGCAAGAGGACTACTACAAATCTCTAATGTTAACTTACTGGGTAGACTACAAACTGCAACATTAACTCTTAGAGGAAGTAAGCGTGAACAACTAGGACAAGTTTCTTATTTGTTTCCTAAACCTTTTGGTTTAGAGGTTAACCCTTTGTTGGTTTTCTTTTATCGTAGGCGTAAAGAATCTAGTTTTACTTCTCGTAGGCTAACAACATTATTACAGGTAGAACAAAAAGTTAATGAAAAAACAGACTTGTTTTTTCGCTATGCTTTTGAAGATGTAAATGTTTTTGATATAAAAGTAAATGATGTAGTACTTAATCGTAGTGACAAGCCTGTTAAATTAGGAAGAATTTCTGGGACATTTGTTAATGACAGTCGAGACAACATTTTTAATGCTACTAAAGGAACATTTACCTCTGCAGATCTTTCTATTTCTTCAATTGCTTTTGGAAGTGATCGCGAGTTTATCAAGCTTTTTGCTAATCATCAACGCTATAGCCGTCTTTCAACTAAAGCACCAATAATTTTTGCGTCTAATTTGCAATTAGGACTAGCAAAGACCTTTGACAAGAAGCCTAGATTACCTTTAACAGAAAGGTTTTTTGCTGGTGGAGCAAACACTTTACGGGGCTTTGGGTTTGAAAAAGCTGGCCCACGTAATACAAGTGGGCGTACAGTGGGAGGAAACGCGCTTTTTATTCTTAGCTCAGAACTACGTTTCCCAATTACTAACCGCTTAGGTGGAGTGCTTTTTTACGATACTGGTAATATTTTTCGTAGAACTTCAGATATTGAGCTAAAGAAATTTTCTAATACTCTAGGAACAGGGTTAAGAATTACTACTCCTGTTGGCCCGCTTCGTTTTGATATGGGTTTTTTGATTAATCCCAGAGTACCCGAAAGAAGGGTTCAATTCCATTTCAGCTTTGGACAAGCTTTTTAGGTTATTATTAAACATGAAAAAATTTTATTTATTACTAGTATTAAGTTTAATATTTTTCGCTTCTTGTACAGAATCGCCCACATTATCTACAACAAACCCAACTACCCCAGCTACCTCAGCAACGCCTATGCCCTTTTGCGCTAGTTGGAAACAACAACGTTCCCCAATAGAGAGAGATTTAACAGCAATAGACTTTATTGATGAAAAAACTGGATGGTGTGTTAGTGATATTAATGAAATAGGTGGAGCAGTAATAAAAACCACTGATGGCGGGCAAAACTGGCAAATAGCAAGTAATGCCCAAGAATTTTTAAGCGATATAGATTTTATTAATAAAGACCTAGGTTGGGTTGTTGGCTTTAATGGCACAATTAAAGGCTCAACAGATGGAGGTATTACTTGGAATAACTTACGTGTTGGTGAGGAAGATGAAGCCCTAAACTCCTTATATTTTATTGACCAAATGAGAGGTTGGGTAGTTGGATCTAGCGGGCAGATTCTTAAAACCATTGATGGTGGCAAAGAATGGCAAAAAGTTGATGCCAAAGTAATAGATGACCTTTGGCGAGTGCGTTTCCTCAATGAAAAAGATGGCTGGATTGTCGGTGAAGAAGGGATAATACTTAATACTAGTGACGGAGGAGAAACTTGGCAGCGACTAGATAGCAACAGTGACGCGGCGTTATTTGATGTTTGGCCAATTGATAACAACAATGTTTGGGTAGCAGGATTAGGTGGGGTTTTGTTTAATACTTTAGACAAAGGTATAACTTGGCAAAAACAAACTACTAATTTTAATAATCTATTTCGTTCAATTCAGTTTCTTGATGCTAGTCGTGGTTTTATAGTAGGGACAAGTGGGCTACTGCTTTGTACTAGTGATGGGGGCAAGACTTGGGAGCAAGTTTCACTCCCACATAAATATGACCTTATGAGCTTAAAAGTAATTTCATCTGAAAGTGCTTGGGCAGTTGGCCGCAGAGGTTATATTGTGTCTAAACGCTAATTAAAAATTCGCTAAATTAAATCATAGGCTTAAGGCTTGACGATTACTTAATACTGTCTCATACTTTGATAAATCCTCTAAAACACCGGAGTTTCTCATGAGAAAATTAAAATACTTTTTTCTAGCGGTTTTGCTATCAGTGATGTTTAGCACCCAAATGCTTACGTCAAAAGCACATCATGCCGTTTTGCAATTTAATCTAGAAGAGATGGTTGCTACGGCGGATAAAGTTTTTGTTGGTAAGTGTACTAGCATCAAAGAAACTGAAGAAATGATTGCACAAGGAATAATGCCAGTTACTTATTATACTTTTACTGTTTCAGAAAAAATTAAAGGTGATATTCCACAAACTTTTACTTTTAAGCAATTAGGCCACCAACCACGTAAATTTAATAAAACTATTAAAAACAATGAAATTGTGCCTATGGTAGGAGGAAAAATTGCTGACCCAGATACTTTTATTGTTCATGGTATGAGCTATTATCGTGTTGGTGATGAGATGATGTTAATGCTAATTCCAAACTATATGGCAGACTTAACTTATCCTGTTGGACTCTACCAAGGAGCTTTTCATGTTACACGTACTTCTACTGGTAAACCAATTGTAAAAAATAGCATTAATAATCGTGGATTATTCACTAATGCCTACAATAATTATTCTAAATCTACTGACAAAGCAAAGGTGATTCATCCTGAAGGAGATTTAGAAGTACCTGTTATTGCATCAAGAACTAGCAATCAAAATTTTGCTGCATTAATTGGTAAACCTGGAGCGTTACCACTAACTGACTTTACTGGCTTGGTACGTACCATAGTTGAGTCAGAGAAATAGGAGAAAATGCAGATATGAAAATCTTTAAGACCATTTTTTACTTAAGTTTTGCGCTTTTATTTTTGCTAGTAACAGGAGCTTTTGAAACTAGTTATGCTGGTGGCCCGCTTTTTGTTGCTTCTAATGGTAAACCTGTAATATGGGCAAAACAAGAAACCAAGGGCGGCCCAATTGGCAGCACTACAGTTAATGCTAATGGACAAGTACTATACAGAGTTGATGGTGGGCCATTAGGAACTATTTCAAATCCAGAGGCAGTAAAATTAGTAGATCGTATCTTTGGTCTTTATAATAATATCCCAACAGCAACGATTGAATTTGTCAATGCTGGCCAAATAAAAAGCCCTAGTACCAATGCTCCTATTGATGTTGATCGTAGTAATGTTGGATTAATACTAAGTAACCGTTCTCCTACTTTTCAAAACCCAATTATATTTGATTCAGATGGAGGTATTACTGGTAGAGGTGGTGTATTAGGTTTTTTTACTTTTCTTGCCTTTAATCAGCGAGATCCTTCTAATATTTCATTAAGCGAAGCCACAGTAGTTCTTAATGGTTCAGCAGTTAGTTCTATTGGTAAAGTACCTTTTATTGGAGTCTTTACTCATGAATTTGGTCATTTTGCTGGCCCACTTGATCACTCACAAGTTAATGGTGGTATTGCTTCTAGCAGTTCTTCTGCCACTCTTCCAGACGGTTTTAGCAGTTCAACACAACGTTTTGATGTTTTTGCTCCTTTTATAGAAACGGTTTACCCTTTCCTTTTTAGCGGCCCTTCTAGTGGTAAACTAAGTAGCTTTGGGTTTGGTAGTTCAGGAGGTTTTATTGCTTCGCTTAGTTTTGATGATAGTTTGGCAATGTCTGCCCTCTACCCAACTCCAGGTTATTTACCTAGTGAACCAGGCTCTCAAGTAGGCGGTATTACAGGTAAAATAGTTATTCGTACTCCTAACGGAGATTTTCCTATTACAGGACTTAATGTTGTAGCTCGTCGTATTAGTTTAGGCAAATATCCGCCAGATCCAAACATAGATGTTTACCAAGGTAGTATTCCTACAGATACTGATGGTGCCCCACTTCCACCAGCCAGTCGTCCAGAACTTGACTCACTAGCAACTTCTACTAGTTTTGTTAGTGGTGTGTTAGGCGGCAATGGTGCATATCAGTTTATTGGCTTACCTCCAGGGGATTATCTTATCTCTGTAGAAAAAATTAATCCTAATTTCTTAGGTGGCTCTAGTGTTGGCCCAAGAGATGAACAACTAGATCTACTTACTCCAGAAAATTATAATGGCCCAAATGAGAGCAATGCTAATACAGACAATCCAAAAGATTTTGTTCCTGTAAAGGTTGTTGCTGGTTCAGTTACTCCAAATATTGATCTTGTACTAAATGGCTTTGGACTTGCTCAATTATCTTCTGTTAATGAAATCGAACCAAATGATGCTAAAAAACAAGGTCAAAAAATTTCTATTGATAGCAGAGTATCTGGTTCAATCAAAGCCAGTGACTCATCAAAAGTCTCTATTGACTTTGGTGATGGTGCTACACTTCCAGTACAAGACCTCTATCGTATAGATCTAAAATCATCTACCCAACTCTATATTTCTTTGGAAGCTAATAATATTAACAGCGATATAGACGTAGTATTATTTACCAAAGGAATCAAAAATGGGCCTATTTCTGCTAATAGCGCGTTTATCCTTAATGGCGGTTTAAGTCTATCAGGCTCAGAGTTGATTGGTACTGGCAGCCTTGCACCAGGAACTTACTATATTGGTATTGCTTCAGGTCAAGATACTGCTAACTATAATTTAACTGTGTTTGGGAAAAAATAGATTGTTTTTAGCTCATAATTAATATTTACTAAGGCACAAAGATTAAACCCTTTGTGCCTTTCTCATTTTTGGCATTTTCTAGGAGGAATACTTAATGTTGATTGGTATATGTGGTGGTAGTGCTTCAGGTAAAACTACGATTGCAAAAAAAATTATTGCTGGGGTTGGAGAGAAAAATATAGTCTATTTACAACAAGATAATTACTATTATGATTTAGGACATTTAGCTGAACAATCACGTCATCATATCAATTTTGACCATCCAGATTCTTTAGATCTAAACCTTTTAATTCAACATATTCAAGACTTACTAGATGGTAGGGAAATTGCCCAGCCTATTTATGATTTTTCTAAACATACTCGTACTGGAGAGTTTCAAACCATAACACCAAAACCTATTATTCTACTAGATGGCTTACTTATTTTGGCTCAACCGGCACTAAGGCATTTAATGAAAGTAAAAATTTTTGTTGACACTGACGCTGACCTGCGTTTTATCCGACGCTTACAAAGAGATATTGCTGAACGTGGGCGTGACAAAGAATCTGTTATTCATCAATATTTAATTAATGTTAAACCTATGCATCAAAAGCTAGTAGAACCTAGTAAGTGTTATGCAGATATAGTTATTTCTGGTAATGAAGAAAATACAACAATAACGGATATAATGGTAGCTTGGATAAAAAGCCTAATCTCTTAACAAGGCTAAAAACAAGGCTAAAAGACTTTGGAGGATTTGTGATAAATCAGGGTAAACCCAAAAGGCTTACCCTTAAGACAAACTAGAAAATATATTTACCTGTTTCACTCATTGCTACAGCAATACGTTGACGAGCTTGAATTGAGTTATAAGGAGTGTGACGAGTAAAACGCTTTAGAGCAGCTATTTGGGTCCTGAGCATATCACCTTCAACTAGTGCTGCTAAAAGCGGACGAGCCGTAATTTCAATACGATCCATTGCATCACTAATAAAAGTGCGAGTAGCTTCGATTCTTAGGTCAGCTTTTTCTTCACTATTAGCTTGAATAAATTTTTGAGTTCGTAGCAATGTACTTTCCATCGCGTAAACTTCCATAATTATATCAGCTATGCCCATTAATAGTTCTTGTTGTTCAGAAATGTTTTGCATGTACTTTTGAGCAGCAGCACCAGCTATCATTAAGACAACTTTCTTAGCATTACGTACTAGTTTTTGTTCTTCTGATAGCACACCTTCTTCTTCTTCTTCCATAGACGGGAAACTAAGTAGTTCTTCCATCAGTTGTTTAGCTGCTTGCATAATCGCAAGTTCACCCTTCATTGCTTTTTTAAGTAGCATTCCAGGAATTAACATGCGATTAATTTCATTAGTGCCTTCAAAGATGCGATTGATACGAGAATCACGATAAACACGTTCTGCTGGATATTCTTGAGAATATCCATAACCACCATAAATTTGCACCATTTCATCAGCAACAAAATCTAACATTTCTGTACCATAAACCTTCATTGCTGAGCATTCAATAGCATATTCTTCAATGCCTTTCATAATACCTGCATTATCGTCTGCATCAACACCTTCTAGGGCTTGGTCAATCAAGCCCGCAGTACGATAAACAGCACTTTCTACAGCATAACAACGAATTGCCATTTCTGCTAATTTCTGTCTAATTGCGCCAAAGGAAGAAATTGGTTTGTTAAATTGATGTCGCTCATTAGCATAAGCAATAGACTCTTTCATTGCTGCTTTTGCACCACCAACACAACCTGCACCAAGCTTAAACCGACCCATATTAAGCACATTAAAAGCAATTAAATGACCCTTTCCAATTTCACCTAAGAGATTTTCTACTGGTATTTTAGCATCATTAAGTTCTATGGTACGAGTAGAAGAACCACGAATGCCCATCTTATGTTCTTCTCCGCCTGTAGAAACACCAGGGAAGGTTTTTTCTATAATAAAGCAAGAAAACTTTTCCCCATCTACTTTAGCAAAAGTAATAAAGATGTCTGCAAATCCTGCGTTGGTAATCCACATTTTTGTACCATTAAGGATATAATGCTTGCCATCTTCAGAAAGTACCGCTCTAGTCTTGGCAGCTAATGCATCTGACCCAGAATGAGGCTCGGTTAGTGCATAAGCAGCAAGTAATTCACCAGTACCTATTTTAGGTAAATAATGTTTCTTTTGGGCTTCTGTACCAAAATAAATTATTGGCCAACTTCCAATACCTGTTTGACCGCCATGAGAAACTGCATAAGAACCTCCACCAGGAGCAAGGTTTTCTGCAACTAGTGTTGAGCAAACTTTATCTAGTCCCAAGCCTTCATATTTTTCAGGAATATCAAAGGAAAGTAGGCCAAGTTGACCAGCTTTACGCAATAAAGACACTAGTAAGTCTATATTTTTGTTTTCGATTTCATTACGGTTTGGATAAACTTCCCCCATAACAAAATCACGGGTTGTTTTTGCAATTGCGCGTTGTTCTTCAGAAAAATCTTCTGGAGTAAAGACCTCTGAAAGGTTTCTTTCTTCAATCAAGAAGCTACCGCCCTTGATGATTTTTGCTTTTGCCATAACTGTTGTTGACATAAAAACTCCCTTTCCAAAATGAATGCAAAAAATTTAATTATTAATCTCAAAAATACCGGCAGCACCCATGCCACCACCAACACACATTGTTACCATACCGTAACGGCCACCACGACGTTTTAATTCATAAATCATTGTGGCAATTAACTTTGTACCTGTACATCCTAATGGATGTCCAAGTGCTACTGCTCCACCATTAACATTAACTTTAGTTGGATCTATTTCTAGTGCTTTAATTACAGAAAGCGACTGTGAAGCAAAAGCTTCGTTTAGCTCAATAATATCGATATCCGCAAGTGTTAACCCTGCCATTTTCAGTGCTTTAGGAATTGCTACTACTGGGCCAATTCCCATATCTTCTGGCTCAACCCCACCTGTAGCAAAAGAAACAAAACGTGCTAGTGGTTTAAGTCCTAAACGAGTAGCTTTTTGATCTGACATAAGTAGCGCAATTGCTGCACCATCAGACATTTGTGAAGAATTACCAGCCGTCACCGTACCATTAACCTTAAAGGCAGGTTTTAATTTAGCTAAAGCATCAAAGGTAGTATCTTTTCGTGGCCCTTCATCAGTGTCAAAAACTACTTCAGTAACTTCTTTTTTACCTTTGGCATTAAAGCGATCTTGTTTAACTTTAATTGGAGCGATTTCATCCTTAAACCTACCTGCTTCAATAGCTGCAATAGCTTTTTGATGGCTTTGATAGGAAAATTCGTCTTGTTGTTCACGACTAATTTCATAGCGATGAGCTAAACGTTCTGCTGTAAGTCCCATTCCTAGGTAAGCATCTGGGTAGTTATCTACTAGATATGGATTAGGAACAATTTTATGTCCACCCATTGGGATCATTGACATAGTTTCCGTACCACCAGCAAGAGCTACATCTATACCACCTATACAAATACGCTCGGCGGTTTGTGCTACAGATTGGAGTCCTGAAGCACAAAAACGATTAATAGTCATAGCTGAAAGTGAGACTGGTAGCCCTGCACGTAAGGAAGCAATACGGGCAACATTCATTCCTTGCTCAGCTTCTGGCATTGCACAACCTAAAACCACATCATCGATTTCCTTATGATCAAGCTCGGGTACACGACTGAGAACATAGTTCATCACTTCTGCCGCCATATCATCTGGGCGGGCATTGGCAAGTGTTCCTTTATAGGCTTTGCCAACAGCACTTCTTGCAATCGCGACAATTACTGCATCTCTCATTATTCTTTCTCCTTTAGTTTCTCAATGGTTTACCAGTCTTGAGCATAGATTGGATACGTTCTTGGGTTTTGCGCTCACCACAAAGGCTTAGGAACGCTTCACGCTCTAGATCTAGGAAATGTTGTTCAGACACTAAGGTCTTATGTGATAAGTCACCACCTGTAAGGATCTTAGCAATCTTACGGGCAATAACACCTTCATACTCAGTAGCAAAACCGCCTCTGACCATCATATGAACACCTAGTTTTAAGGCAGCTAAAGCACTTTCTCCTAGTGCAGGAATGTCAGTTCGAGGCTGCTGACGCTCATAACCTGCTTTTACCATCCCAAGTACAACTTGTTTAGCATCACCAATTAAGCGTGCTCTATTCATAGAAACCTGGTCTTCTCTACGTAATAGACCTAGTTTCTTAGCTTCTAACGCGCTAGTGGCAACTTTGGCTGTAGCAATGGTTTCAAAAGCTTGTCTAATATAGTTAAAAGGATCTGCGTCAGCTTCCATAGCTGCTTGCTGTGTAGCTCTTAAGGCTAGCTCTTTAGTACCACCACCGGCAGGAATTAAACCTACGCCAATTTCCACTAAACCAATATAGGTTTCTGCTGCTGCACGAGTACGATCACAATGCATGCTGATTTCGCAACCACCGCCTAGAGTAAGGCCAAAAGGTGCAACTACAACAGGTTTATCTGAATAGCGCATTGCCATATTGGCATTTTGGAAGCCACGAATCATTAAATCAACATCATCCCATTCCTGTTCCTGAGCAGCTAAAAGTAGTAGCATCAGGTTAGCACCAGCACAAAAAACATCACCTTGGTTACCAACTACTAGACCTTCAAAGTTTTGTGAAACTTCTTTTATAGCAAAATTCATCATTGAAACAGTGTCAGCACCTATAGCATTCATCTTAGAGTGAAACTCTAGACAAGCAACACCATCACCAAGGTCAATTAGAGAGGCACCAGCATTTTTCTTAACTACTTTTTTGCGGTCTTTTAATGAAGAAAGAATTACAATACCTGGGTTTTCTTCAATTGGTTTGTAATCACCTGTTGTTAGGTCAAACTGGTAGGCAAACCCATCTTTATATTGATAAAAGGAAGTCTTGCCGCTATCTAGTAATTTTTGTACAAAGGCTGGAATGGTGCGACCTTCGCTACGCATCTTCTCAACAGATTTTTCTACTCCTATTGCGTCCCAGGTTTCAAATATACCTAATTCCCAATTAAAGCCCCATTTCAAAGCATTATCAATCTGCACAAAATCATCTGCGATTTCTGGAATACGATTAGCAGTGTAAATTAGGGTTTCGCTTATGGTTTTCCATAAAAAATTACCTACACGGTCATCGCTATAAACTAGAGTTTTTATTCTTTCGCGGGGATTTTCAATTGATTTAGCAGTTTCTAGAATAGGAAACTTGATTTTTTGTTGTGGACGATATTCTAAAGTATTGATATCTAAAGAGTAAATATCTGTTCCACCTTCAGCAGTTTTTACTTTCTTATAAAACCCTTGACCAGTTTTGTTTCCTAACCATTTATTAGCAATCATTTTATTAAGAAACTCTGGTAATTGGAAAACATCTCTACGTTCATCATCAACAGCAGAAACATAAACGTTTTGAGCAACCATAGCACAAGTATCTAGTCCAACTAGGTCTGCGGTGCGGAAAGAAGCGGTTTTAGGACGACCGACAGCCGGGCCACTGAGTTTGTCTACTTCCTCTACAGTGTAGCCATCCTCAACCATTACTTTCATACAGTTCATCATTCCAAATGTACCAATACGATTAGCAATAAAGTTAGGAGTATCTTTGGCAAAAGCAATACCTTTTCCTAAACGCTTGTCACAGAAATCAGCAACAAACTTGACTACATCTGGGCAAGTATCAGGAGCACTAATAATTTCTAATAACTTCATATAACGA
>JAHFUF010000079.1:6687-11738 GCA_023265235.1 Blastocatellia bacterium | reverse complement strand
ACTTATAAAGAACCAATAAAAATGCGGGGGCATTTCAATAATAATAACTGCCTTAAATGTCACGAAAAAATGCCAAAATTTGAGGCTGTTAAATCTCATACTACAGTAAGACCACTATTAGATAATAGCTCTATGACTTGTTTAAATTGTCATGGCAAAGCACATCCTTCTCGTGGACAGCGCACTCCAGGTTCAGCAGACTATCAAAGACTTATGGAAGGTAAAATTGCTGCGGAGGTAAAAAAATGAACGACTTATACGCAGAATCTTGGGCAGCAGTAGTAGCTTTTGTTATTACTCTTGGCTATACCCTTAGCCCAGGCCCCTATTGGATGGGAGCTTTTACCTTTGTTGCTCAACCTTTGTTTGTTTTAGCTATTGCTGGATATTTTTGGAAAGTATTCCAAGATTTAAGAAAAAACAAGATAATTTAATATCCATAAAATTTGCTTTGTAAGTTGTTGAAAATAAATAAGTCTTAATGTCACGCTAGCGACATTTGATAATAGCCCAGTGCTTAGGCTCTGGGCACTAACTTACGTGCTGTTACTAGGAGTTTGTAGTTATGAGCAAGACAAGGATTGTTATTCTTGGAGGTGGTTTTGCTGGGGTTAAGTGTGCAAGAACATTGCGAAAACAATTACCCATTAATCAATATGAAGTAGTAGTTTTTAACAGGGAAAATCATATGGTGTTTCACCCAATGCTTGCAGAAGTAGTTGGGGCTTCTCTTAGTCCAGAAGATATTGCTGCACCACTAAGACAAATGCTCCCTAAAGTCATTTGTCGTACTGAAGATGCTCAAAAAATAGATCTAGAAGGTAGTTTTATTGAATACGAAGGACACGAAGGTCAATTATCTAGGTTAGACTATGATCACTTAGTTATTGCTTGTGGCGGAATAGTTAACTTAGGAATGATGCCTGGTATGGCGGATCATTCTTTCCCTATGAAAACTATAGGAGATGCAGTAGCTTTACGTGCTCATATTATGCAGCAGCTAGAAAGAGCAGAGGTTTGTGACGATCCTGTTAAAAAACGTTGGTATTTATCTTTTATTGTTGTAGGGGGTGGCTATAGCGGTGTAGAGGCTGCTGGAGAAATATTTGATTTGATTGTAGGTAGTAGACATTATTTTCAGAATTTTACTAGAGAAGACCTTTCTGTTACTTTAATACATTCCCAAAAACAACTACTCCCAGAAATTGGTGAAAAGCTACGGGATTTTGTAGGCAAAAGCATGGTGAAAGCTGGTATTAATGTGCTCTTAAACAGACGCGTTAAAGTTGCTACTCCTGAAGGTGTAAAGCTTGATAATGATGATTTTATTTATGGTGGCACAACTATTTGTACTATTGGTACAGCTATGTCTCCTGTAGTAGAACGGCTTAAGGCGCATAAACATACTGGACGTGTAGTAACTGAAACAGATATGAGCCTGCCTGGTCATCCTAATGTTTGGTCGATTGGCGACTGTGCTTATATTATGAATGCCTATGATAACAAACCTTCTCCACCTACTGCACAGTTTGCTGAGCGTCAAGGCCGTCAAGTTGCTAATAATATTGTTAGAAGAATAAAAAAAGATCCTACAAAACCTTTTTATTTTAAGCCACTTGGACAGCTTTGTGCAATTGGTGGGCATAAAGCTGTAGCAGAAATGATGGGAATACATATTTCTGGAGTACTAGCATGGTTTTTTTGGCGAGGGATTTACCTCTCTAAAATCCCTTCCTGGTCACGTCGATTTAAGATTGCTTTTAATTGGACTTGGCAATTGGTTTTTTCCCGCGATTTATCTCATTTAAGAGTTAGTCAAACTGAACGTGTTTCTCGTGCTCATTATCAAGAAGGTGATTATGTTTTTCATCAAGGTGATCCAGCTACTAATTTTTATGTAATTGAAAAAGGAGAAGCAGAAGTTACTCGCTTAAGTTTTGGTGAAGAACAAGTGGTTGCAATATTAACTCCAGGTTCATTTTTTGGTGAAATGGCACTTATTAATAATCAACCTCGTGGTGCTAATGTACGTGCTCGTACAGAATTAGAAGTAGTAGTAATTGGACGTACTATTTTTAGTCAAATTTCTGGGGCACTTACTCCATTACAAAACTTATTTACTGCTACAGTAAGTAAGCGTAGTAAAGATGTTTTTCAGAACCTACCATTAGTAAGAGAAATTTTAAGTCATGTACCAGTAAGCAGTTTTACAGAAACTTACTCTTCCCCAATGCTGAAAAAACAATATAGCTTTCTTCAAATTCTACAAATCTTTGAAACTAAAAAAATAGAATTTTGCTATGTTTCTGATGATGGATATCACCTAGATGGAATAATAACTAGAGCAGAAATTTTTGGTGCTTTGGAAACAGCAAATAGTAAAGCAACAGCCGCAGAAATTATGATAAAAGATCCTGTTACAATAAAATCTACAGATAGTAGTATTGTTGCTGCTAGTACAATGCGAGACAAAGAACTAAGCTGGTTACCAGTCCTCTCGCCAGACTACCATATTTTAGGTTATATCAAGATAGAGGCTATACTTAACCGTGCTCTAATGAACGTGAGTAAGACTTGCAAGTTTTTTTAGTACAATTTTTATGTAAGGGCGAACTGTTCGCCCTTACATGCGCATCAAGCTAAGAGAATGATATTGAAAATAAAGGAGATAATAACCTCTTAGCTACGAAGTAGCGTAAGAATTGTAGCCTAGGGCGTAAGCCCTAGGCATAGTATTAATCCTAATCAAAGCTGCGAAGCAGCGAAAGAGCTTTTTTCCCCAGTTGAAAAACTCTTTCGCCCTTTCAGGGCTTAAAGATATTTTATTATCGATACCTAGGGCTTACGCCCTAGGCTACAATTATATCGCCCCTTCGGGGCTGAAGACTTTAACTCACTGATTCTAAAGCTATTATCTTTGATTTTTCCTTAGCTTGATGCGCATGGGGCGAACTGTTCGCCCTTCTTTATTATAAAAACATTCCGCCTGATGCTTCAATTCGTTGAGCATTTAGCCAACGTCCTTCTTCAGAACAAAGAAAAGCCACTACTCCACCTATATCTTCAGGTAAACCAACTCGCCCAAGAGCAGTCTGAGCAGCAATGAAATCTTTCCTTTCAGGATTATTTTCAAATGCTCCTTTAGTGAAGTCAGTCTCTATAGCACCAGGAGCAACTACATTTGCTGAGATTTTTCTTGGCCCTAACTCTTTAGCTAAATACTTTACAAATACTTCAATTGCACCTTTCATTGAAGCATATGGAGCATAACCTGGAATGGCAAACCGAGTTAGCCCTGTAGAAATACAGATAATATTGCCACCATCAGCAATCAAAGGTAGTAATCTTTGAGTTAAAAAATAAACACCCTTGAAATGTACATTAAGGAGGCTATCAAATACTTCTTCTGTGGTTTGCCCAATAGGGGAATGGGCGCCAATTCCAGCATTATTAACGAGACAATCAAAGTTTTCTCGTCCAAATTTGTCTTTTAGTAACAAAGCAAAATTGGTTGCAAAGCTATCAAACGAAGCAACATCTCCAGCCTCAAGTTGAATATAGGCTGCTTTGCGTCCAGTTTTCTCAATTTCTCCAACAACTGTCTTAGCCTCGTTTTCGCGCTGACGATAAGTAATAACAACATCAGCACCATTTTGGGCAAGTTGTAATGCCATATTTCGCCCTAGTCCACGACTTCCCCCTGTAACAAAGGCGATTTTATTATTTAATCTCATGGTTTTCTCCTACACAAATGTTAGTTTTGTTTTAAGGTGTTCCAATAAAAAATAAATGCAGGTTCAGTTCGAGCAAGCAAAAACGACCATCCATGCTCACCTTCAACAAGGTTAAACTCGTGCTTAATATTAGCTTTAGTTAAAATACTATCTAATTGTTGATTGGCAACTTCAAAACCATATCTATCTTGTTGCCCAATATCAAAATAAATTTTTAAGTTTTTAATTTTTTCTATATTAACCTTTGCTAGTTGTAGAGGGTTATTTTGTTGAAAATGCTCTAGATCTAGTGGTTTACCATAAAGCTGATTTGCTATTTCATAACGGTACTTTCCACGAGTATCTTTTGGAGATGTAGGGGCTTTAGGTAATTCTTCAAAGAGTGCTGCACAATGAGCCGCTACACCAACAAACATTTCTGGGTGCTTAAATGCAATCATTAATGCTCCATACCCACCCATAGAAATTCCTGCAATCATACGGTTTTTAGGGTTAGTACGATAGGTTTTATCTATAAAAGGAATAAAGTCTTTTACAATTGCATCTTCATAGCGTAAGCCGTTTTTAGCATTGAGATAGAAACTGTTTGCACCATAAGGAATTGCAATAATGTATTCTCCTACTTTGCCTGAACTACGCAGTTCATCAAGCTTGGCTTGAATACCTCTGTCTTGCCAATCTTTTTCATCATTAAACAAGCCATGTAGGAAAATTACTATGGGATAGCGTTGCAATGAATCTTTGTTATAGGAAGCAGGAAGTGAGACTGCATAATTTATACTACTACCCAAGCTAGTAGAATTAAACTTAGCATATTCTACTATGCTAGTAGTTCCTGGGGCAGCTATAACTGTCCCAGTGGCCACTATTGTAGTAATTACTAGAGATAAAAATAAAAAAAACAAGCTCTTTAGCTTTATCATGGTTTTTTCTGAGGTGTGTTTGGGAAATATTTTAATCCTAAGCGAGCAGCAGTTTGATCGCTCATATCAATCATTGCCGCAGCGTTAATTGCTGCAGCAATACAAACTGTTTCACTGATTTCTTCTTTAGTCGCGCCTAGTGAAATAGCCTTTTTCATATGTCCATCTAAACAGCCTTCGCATTTAGCCACTAGCGATGCCGCAATGGAAATCAATTCTTGGACTTTTGGATCCAAAATACGACGCTCTGGAGTATAGTAAAGTTCTTTATAATAAGCTCCATAAACACGCTTCATTCTTGGTTCTAAAAGCGTGTAAGAGTCGGCTGATTCATCTTCCATTGGAATCAATTGCCCTTTATTTGCAGGAGACTTAGAGTTTGGGTCATCCATTT
>JAHFUF010000079.1:0-6677 GCA_023265235.1 Blastocatellia bacterium | reverse complement strand
GAAATAGTGTATTTCTTTTATAACCAATATGTTATAAAAAATCATATATTTAATTAACTGTAAGCTTTTCTGTTAATGTACGATCACCATAATGCATATTTATATTTACGTCTGATCCACTAGCAGTTAATTCTATTTTTAATGAGTTAAGCAATGGGGCACCTTTAGCAAAAGTGATTGGCTTGGTTGTTACTAGGTTAACATTTTCTGGAGTTTCAGTAAAAACATCACCATTAACTAGGAAGGTTTTTTGGCCTGCTTCTAATTTAATTGAAGCTAGGGATATAGACATCTGTTTATTCTCACCGTTTTTAGGCGTAATATAGAGTACATAATCACCAGGTTCTACGGATTTGCCTTCATAATTAGCTTTGGCTTTTATCTTCAAATGGGCAAAAGGCCAAGTACGGTTGCTATAATAGTCGTTGCCACCGTCTTCTAAATAACTAAAAGTTGTTTGGCCCCAAGGGGAGTTTAAGTAAAATAGTTCTACTGCTCTTTTAGTGCTTCCAACATCAACTGTAACTGTTTGTATTCTAGTGAGTTTTCGAGGATCAGTAGGTTTTGCTGCTGTCTGAGTAGTTTCTGCTGCTACAGCCTTTTTTGTCCTAGAACGTCTTTTTTGTTGTGCTGCCTCAACATTATCAACAATTAATACACTACCTAGTAATAAACAAAATGTAACTACTAAGGTTGGGATAGTAGAATATAACTTGCTATTTTGCATGAAAAAAATCCTTTCAGATCAAAAAAATTTAGAAATGTTTTACAATTTTAACTATTCTAATTGCAGGAATAAAACCTAGATTGCTGTTTATTTTACAGGTCTAGTTTTTTTCTGCCTCCCTAATAAAGTCTATCAGGGTTTTTATATAGTTTTCTCGCTCAGTTTCATAAGCTCGCCCATGAGTCGAGCCATTAACTAAATATTTACTTTTTTTACTAGTTGCTTGATAAAGTGGTTCTAACACAGTTTCCGTTGGCATACGTTTATCGGCTGTGCCGCCAATAAAAAGTATTGGATATGGGATTTTTTTTACTGTGTTAAGTATATCGAAATCATTAACAGAAAAGTTCATCCTCCAAGCTATTAAGTTTGTTAACAGGAAAGCAAAAGGGATTTCAGGGATTTTAGCCATTCTAGAATGGTGATAAATAGTATCTTTGAATGATAAAAAACTGCTTTCAGATACTACTGCAATAATTTTAGCATCATCAGGCTGTTGAGCTAACTCTGCACTAGCAAGTAGGGTAGCGGCGGCTCCCATTGAAACTCCCATTAGAACTAATTTGTTTTCAGGAGTTTTTTTACGAACAAATTTTACTGCTGCTATAACATCGTTACGCTCATAAAAACCTAAGGTAGAAAACTCAGCAGGGCTTTTTCCATGACGGCGCAGGTCATAGAGTAGTACCCCATAACCCTTTTTCCAAAGGTCTATACCACGATCCATCATTTCATAACGAGAACGAAATAGCCCATGTGTGAGTACAAAAGTGATCTTTTCTGTACGTGATGGTAAATACCAGCCTGATAGCTTGTTACCATCAGCAGACTGAAATTCCACGTCCTGATATTCAACTGATTGTTGTGCAGGAGTGTCTTTTCTAACGCGCTCATCAGGTCTAGTCCCTGCTTTAGTAACAAAAAAGCTTAGCAACCAAGGTAGAGCAACTAAGATAGTTATTAGTAGTATTGTTGCTGCTCTAAAGGTTTGTTTTTGCCAAGACTTCTTTGTGAAAATTAATTTACCCTCAGGATCAGGGATTGCCTGGATACTATACCAAGCTCCTACTGTTAAAAGACTAGAGACTAAGCAAACACCTGCAATACCATAAGAAATATAAACTTGTCCGCTTACTGCAACTGCTAGAGCAATTCCTATTTGCGATGCTGTGTTACGTAAGGCAATATAACCAGGACGTTCTATTGGGTCTACTATTTCTGTCACTAATGCTTGTAATGGTGCTACTCGCAGTGCTGCACAAGAAGAAACAATGCTCATTAGTATAAAAAGTGTAATACTCCAATTAAAAGTAGGCAAAATCAATAAAAATAAAGCCATAGCTTTGCTGCTTTGAACTATCACTTTTTGTTTACCCACTCGGTCGGAAAAAATTCCTCCTAATACTGCTCCTACTACGGCTGTACCACCTACTAATGCATAAATTAAACCAATTTGGGTAGGTTGTAGATAAAAAGCGTCTGATAACCAAATTCCTAAGTAGGTTACAAAACCAACTAGTCCGCCAGAAACAAAAAAAGCTCCTAGAATGCCTCTTCTAGTGGCAGGAGAGCGTGTTGCTAACCTCCAAAGCACTGTCCAACTAGAAGACTCAGTTTTACTAGTTTCATTGATTTCATTAGTTTCATTAGTTTCATTTTCTTGATCTGGTTTCTTGGCTATTGCATTTGGTAAGGGGTAAAAGTGACTAAGCACCCCAGAGGTTAAGGCAGCCATTAAAGTTAATAAAAACACTACTCGCCAAGTTGACATACTAACTATAAAAGTACCTAATGGGACACCTAAAACAGGAGCAAGTAAGTAACAAACTGCTACTCCACTCATTTGTTTCCCACGTGTACCATAATCAGCAGCATTAGCAATACCAGAAATAGTAAGCGCGGAAATTAGTCCACCAGCAAAACCGCCTATTGTGCGTCCAATAAAGAATATTGCTGGATGTGGTGCTGAGGCGGTGATTATTGCTGCAACAACAAAAATTCCTGTGGCAACAAGTAGCCAACGAGAAATAACTACTTTGGAAGAGTATTTAGCTAGTGTTATTGCAATAGTCGCAGCCGCTACAGCATAGGCAGATATGCTAAATGCTATAAGGGTTTTACTAGTGCTTAATCCTGATGCGATTTGTGGAGCAATGGCTGGCACTACATGAGAATCAGTAAGAGCCGTTAGTAAAAGTAAACAGGCTGCTATAATTGCTGGAGTATGACTTTTGGTGGTTTGATTAGGTAAAGACATGGGAGGTGCTTATTAGTACTATCATCATATTTGAGATTGAAATGTAAAGGCAGGTACAAACCTGCCCATTATATTTTTAGTTGGACTTAATGAAATTTACTAGTAACTCAACAAACTCAGGTATTTTTTCAAAGATTGGCATATGACCACATTCTTTGATTACTTCTAATTTTGAATTAGCAATAGCTTTGTTTAATGCTTGTCCATAAGCTAATGGAACAAGTTTGTCGTGTTCACCCCAAATAATTAGGGTAGGCGAATTAATTCTATACAAACGATCGTGTAGTTTTGGGTTGTGTAAATAAGGATTCCAAGCAAGACGGGCAGTTGTTTCAAGTCCTTTTAGGATAAGAAAAAGCATCTCTTGCGATGGCTGGTCTTGAATAAGAGCTTGGGCAATTTCAGACTGTGGGTCATAAAAACAAAGTTCACGTAATTCTGATGGTTCTAACCCAAACATTTCTGCCATAGGAGACTCTGTTAACCAAATGCCTACAGCATCAACTAACACAATTTTCTTAAAACGGTCTGGCCAACGCACGGCTAATTCCATTGCTAACCAACCACCTAAAGATGTTCCTGCTATGTTGACTTTATCAAGCTTCATTGCGTCTAGGAACTCTACGTAGTAGAAGGCTAAGTCCTCAATATCATTTATTTTTTCTATTCCAGTAGACCTATCAAACCCTGGATGTGCTGGAGCGATTAAAGAAAAATGTTTTGCTAAAGCTTGATGAAAAGGTAGCGGAAAGGTTTCTCCTCCAGCACTATGCAAATAAAGTAGGGTTTCACCTTCGCCACCTTTTAAGACTTGGATATTTTTTCCACGTATATCTACAAAATCAATGCTTAAATCAACTTGGTTTATCATTGATGAGGCTCCTTCTTAATTTTCTTCTGCTGGAAGTGCTTGACGTAGCTTAGGCATTACCTCTTGAGCAAACAAGCTCATACTACGCATAGCTTTTTCGTGTGGCATATCACCAAACTGCATAATACTGAGTAGGTTACCAAAGCCTATGTCTTTGGAGTAATTAATCAATTTTTCGCAAACTGTTTCTGGGCTACCAACAATAGCATATCCTCCAGCCATTAATTCTTTCCAAGTTTCCACTTTTTCTATGAAATGCTTTTGTGCATCACCCCAGATTTTTGCTATAGATTTAGCCGAAGTATAACCAGGAGGAATAATGGTCAAACCTTTCAAAAGTTTTTTAATAAAATACCAAAGATGTGGTTCAAATTCTTTGCGGGCTTGGTCATCAGTTTCAGCAACATAAATAGGGACTAACCACCCTAGTTGGCTTGGTTTAGCTGTGTAACCATTCTTTTCTGTTGCTTCACGAAAATAGTCAAAATTCTTACGGAAAGTATCAATATGGAAATAAGGAATACCCATAAATGCATAGCGTTTTTTTGCTACCCAATCCATAGTTTCTAAACTCCCTGCACCAGGGATCCAAATTGGAGGATGAGGTTTTTGTAGGGGTTTTGGCCAAGAGTTTACATATTTAATCTTAAAGTGTTTTCCATAATGACTAAATGGGCCGTCTTCAGTCCAAATTCGCATAATCAATTCATGCGCTTCATAAAAACGTTCGCGGGCAAAAGCTGGATTGATACCAAAAGAATAATATTCTGGCCCACCGCCAACTACTTGACCAGAAATGATACGACCATTAGTAATTACATCAAGCATAGCGATTTCTTCTGCTACACGTTGAGGCGGATCATAAAGTGGTAGTGCATTACCAATAATGGCAATTTTAATTTTTTCTGTACGACGTGCTAAAGCAGCAGCAATAATGTTAGGTGAAGGCATATGTCCGTAGGCTGTTTGGTGATGTTCGTTTACACAAACCCCATCAAATCCTAATTTTTCTGCTGCTTCTAATTGATCTAAATAATCATTATAAACTTGGTGGCCTTTTTGGGGATCATAAAAGCTATTAGAACACCAAATCCAAGAAGTTTTGTGATGTTTTTCAAAATCTTCTGGCAAATGTGGCCATGGCATTAGATGGAACAAGAAAAATTTCATAAGCCTCCTCAAGAGAATAAATTGATAGATGACTAAATGGTTTTTAACTTAAATAGATTTAAAATATTAAGATAGATTTTTGTTTAATAAGGTAAAAAATGAAAGGCTATTATACAAGCTAAGTGAGCAAATAGCTAAATATTAGTCCCAGGCAAAGAATTGGCTTAGGTATTATTTTTTAGGCTTAGCCGTTAAAGTAATCTGCAAAGTATCAAAAGTTGAATTAAAATCTTTCAATACCTCTGGCAGAGCTTTGGGGTTATGAGTAGCTAGGGTTTTATCTAGTTTGTAGCATAAAGTTAAAAAATTATTAAGATTTGTATCAGAGTAGAAAATAGTAGTAGGAATAATGGTTTCTATTTCCTTACAGGCTGATTTAATTGTTGCTCTAACGTCTTCCATCAGAGCTTTTTGTTTTTCGGGTTTCTGTGTAGTTTTTAGCTCCTCACCAAAATAACGTAAGCGATCACGAATAATTTGTGCTTGTACTAAGATTTTACCTTCAGGATCTCTTTCTTCTGCCTGTTCTAGCAAGGTTTTTGGTTGAGAAGGTTGTAGAGGTGTAGCATTATTAGTCTGATTTAGAGGAGTAGGGGAAAGAGAACTACTAGGGTTAATTTGTGATTTATTTGAATCACAATTGCTAGTAAAAAGAATTAATATTAGTAAAAAGAGAAATGATAATTTATACATTATTTCCCTACTGCCGTAAGTAATTTTTGTACATCGCTTTCTGACAAGCTGATTACGTTTTGGCCTGTTTTGGGGAAAAAGCTTGTTACACGGCCATCACTTTGAATACCTAAAGAAACACGTATTTTACTTTTGTCTGGTAAGTCAAAATCAAAATATTTGAAATCTGAGCCAGTACTACCAGGATTAGGTAAACTAATTTTGGTACTATAAGCTTCTAGTGTCATTTGTAAATAGCGGTCTATTTGTTCTTGGGTTGTGCCTGCTGGCCACCAACTATTTTTTCCTTTTATGTCTGTAGTGTCAAAATAGTCCATTAAATGGCGTGCAGCAAAGTGAGCACGATCATAAGCATTCCAAAATACTATTTGGTTTTTAGTCCCAACTTTTAGTTCTTTGTTTTTAGGATAGCGATCTTTTAATAAATTGGGGTCATTACGTTTACTACGAGCATTTTTTAGCTCTTTAACAGACAAAACATTTTTTACTACTTTTAATGCGTTGTTTTTTTCTTCACCACTAGCAGTTTTACGTCCTAATACAATGTCTATTGCACGATAAACACTGCTACTTTGATCAACTTCTGTTTTAGATACAGGCACTGGAGACGGCGCAGGACTAGGTTTAGTAGCATTATTTTTAGCAACTACTTCAGGGGTTGGTGTTTTATTGTCTTTAGACTTAGTGGTTGTATCAGTAGCTTGAGGAGTAGGAGTTTTTTCAGGTGATTTAGCCTTTTCTGTAGACTCTGGTTTTGGCGAGGCTTTTTGTTCTACCACAGGAGGATCAGATTTTTTTGATGGAGTAGGAGAATCACAGCTATCAAGTAACGCTAAATTAAACAATAAAAATAGGCTTACAATTAGTTTGACCATAGGACTCTTTCTGAAAAAAGAATTAAGCAAGTAAATATTAAACAAGCAAAAACAGGTGTGCAAGTCTAACACTCACACACCTGT
>JAHFUF010000647.1 GCA_023265235.1 Blastocatellia bacterium | reverse complement strand
AGTCCCAAAAATGGCACCAATATTTTCTGTAAAATCAGTTAAGTCTGTTAATTATCAATAGATTAACCCTAGTGCCAGTTTTGGTACTAGCTTCTAGCAAAACACCTATTAACCTCTTTATTATCAATAGAATAGCTATCAAACCAAAGTTGGGACTACTATTTATTACAAAAACTGTTCCTTTAACCCATTTATTATTAATAAGTTAAAAATTAGTACCAAAACTGGGAAAATATTATCACAAGCAAATAAGCAGCCCTACTATTATCCAACCCTAAATTGTTTTTTGTTTACTTGAGCAAAACCAAATTATTAAAAATGATAATAGCTTTTCATCAATAACTTACTAACTTAAGCTATATCAACTAATTAGATAGATTATCATTTTTAATAATACTATCTTGGTAAATCTTGATAAATCAAATCTAACTTATTTATTTTTCAACAAGTTAGCATTGTTATTATTATTTTTAATAATGCTAGCAGCAAAAGAACTGTTGTTTCAAGTGAGTAACTTATTGATAAACGAGTCTGATTAAATGAGTTTTAGTAATGAAAACAAACTGTGGTCTACCAAAGAAATATTAACTTATTGTAAATACATTACTTATTATTATAGTCACCATAAACCCACAAAAACTGATTCTTTGGCACAGTCTTTGATATAGATAGCTGTATAAGATGTAGCAATAGTGACAACACATAATGCTAGCGATAGAGCAAATAACAAAATAACAACAATCCCTGTAAAACAAGTGAAGTGATAAGGAATGTCCCTAAAAGAAAAAACTTCTCATAAGGTATTAAGCTATTTGTTCTATCAGCTACATTCATTAGTTGTTAGTTCTATTTAAGGAAAACATTATGCACTTAAAACAAATAACTTGCATAGTAACAATGATAATGATTGCTCTATATGCTAGCAATGATGCTGTAGCTAAAGGTAAGAGGAAAGCCACTAGTGCTATATCACCAGAGCTAAACACTCAAATCATTGATATTGCAAACTATTATCATTTAGATTTTAGGCTTTTAACAGAAGTAATTCGTCAAGAAAGTGGTTTTAATAGTCAAGCTAGATCAAATAAAGGGGCAATGGGGTTAATGCAAATGATACCTTCTACTGCTCGTCGCTTTGGCGTTACTAATGCTTATGATACTGGGCAAAGCTTACATGGCGGTAGTCGTTATCTTGTTGAGTTACTTAGAAGGTTTAATGGTCGTCTAGACTTAGCTTTAGCAGGATATAATGCTGGAGAAGGTGCTGTTGAGCGTTACGGTAATCGTGTTCCACCTTTTGCTGAAACTCAAAACTATGTTCGTTCTATTACTCTTAGCTATTTAGCTACTCTTGGAGCAAAACCTACTTTTACTACGCCTAATACTTATAGAAAAGGTAAGTTGCTCAGT
This sequence comes from Blastocatellia bacterium, assembly GCA_023265235.1. Classification (GTDB taxonomy): domain Bacteria; phylum Acidobacteriota; class Blastocatellia; order Chloracidobacteriales; family JADJPF01; genus JADJPF01. Next base: position 2,134 of record JAHFUF010000647.1, on the reverse strand, counting down.
AGTACTAGTAGTATAACTAGTGCAAATATTACCAATAGTAATAACTTTAATAAATCTACTGCTAGTAACAATAATAAAAGTCTTAGAAACCTTAAAAACCTTAGAAACCTTTCTAAAAAGGAGCTTACTGAGCTAGCTACTTTAGATGGAGTGTGGAGCAGATCTAATCAAATAAAATAATGGCAAAATTAATACAAAATATGGAACAAATGTTAATTTAAGTGGTGTATAATATAGAAAACGTAATCAATTGTTATGCAATTATTAAAACTAATCAAAAAGGAGAATAAGTAAGATGAAAATCAATAATAGAGTTAAGACACTAATCTTTAGCCTAATAGCAGTATCGGCATTAGGTTTAATATTCTTGCCAACACAGCAAACACAAAAAGCCGCTCAAAATACTATTCAAAATAGTAATAGGGCGGACTATATCAACAGAGTAAATCAAGGGTTAGCAGAGGCTGGGTTAGCTACTAGAGGGCTGGATTCAGCATTAAAAGTTGACTCAATGGCAAACTTAATGCAAATACGCTCTGGTATAAACTTTAATCCGGTAGCTAGACAACAGCTAACTTCTATGGAAACAGCCGCTATTAGTGGCAAACAGCCCTTAGTTAGTTTTGACAGGGTTGTTGATATTGTTACTGATACTGTACTAGAACAAGCCTCTAAGCTTACTGACCAAGAGATTATCCAAGTTGTTACAACTGCAAGAGGTTTTTCTGCTCCTGAAACCCCTGACAAGCTTAAGAATCAAGATATAGGAATATTTCCTGGGTACTATATACAAATATCTGATAAGGAAGCTGTTAAACAGTTAAAAGCTGCTACTGATCCTAATGCTCAATTATTTATTAAGCCTATAGTTGGAGGGAAAATTAAAGAACAAGCAAGAAGCTATTTAGCTGATTTTGCTAAAGCGAGTCCATCAACCTTTGGAGAGAACTGGGATGGTAAAAATAATAGGCCAGGAAAAGACTTAACTCCTAGCCAAGCAACCCTACTTACCTACAGCTTAGTCTCTGGTGATAGTTTTGCTGATACTACTAGTAGTCTTGCTAGCACAATGCAGAAAAAACAAGATGCTCTAGTAAAAAGACATGGTAGCTATCCTTCTCCTAGTGGTCACTCTGCCTATGGTGCAAATGGCTATTTGTTTAGCTCTGCTTTTGCACTGTTCTTTAACGAACAAAACCAACTAACTCTACTAAATAAATTTTCAGGCAAAGAATAGGAGTAAGTACAATGAAACCAATGGAATTAACTAAATCAATGAAATCAAATAAATTAGCCAACAGAGTTAAGGGTTGGTCAGCAATTGTATGTTTAGCAGTAGCACTCTTTAATAGTGCTTGTGGTCTAGAGAGACCAACTTGTCAGTTTTGTGGGTTTAATGGTCAGGAACAAATTCAAGATCTTGGTACTGGTGGAGGATTCTATGCTGCTGATAATAATGGTTGTGTAACTATTGTAAATGCTGGTGATGGAGCTTGTAGCCGGTTTGAGCTTCAACCACTTAGCGGAACTCGCTCGTAGGTTTTAACAAATTAAAAGTGTGTAGCTAAGTTATTAAGAGAGAAACTATCTTAGGGCAAATCGACGATTGAAAGGATTGGCAATTTGCCAGAGCAATCAATAGACTTTACAGACTATCTGGTATTTCATCATATAGTCTAAAACAATTTACATTTCAACCGTTTTTAGTTGATGGTAAACCTATTATAGTGACTAGTTTAGTTAGCATAACTAGTAGCAATGGCGAGATTAAATTGTTTACTGAAATGCTTAAATAAATTAACAATACTGGGATAAGTTGAGCGGGTTTTAGTTTTCTATATTGGAGGATAGTTTATGCCTAGATTGCCACCATAAACCATAGCTGGGTTAGATGCAAAAGTTAGTAGAATTGGATGATTTTTCCACTAGGAAAATGAATTAAACTATTGAAATTATTGTTAATTAATTGGATTAGTAGGAGAAATTTATGGTTTTAGAAAACTTTTTAGAACGATTTAACCCATATTCAAGAGGTTTGTTTTTGCTGGATGGAGTTTCTGTAAAGACTTGATAAATAAAGGGTAACCTACAAATCAGAAAAAGATAGAAGATCGGCCAACAATCTCTCATCATG
>JAHFUF010000646.1 GCA_023265235.1 Blastocatellia bacterium | reverse complement strand
AGCAACAATGGTTTCTATCTGATAACCTACTTCCTTAAGAAAAAACGCTATGGTGCTTCCTACCCTACCTGGCCCAACTATGCCAACACGTAAGTTTTCATTCATCTATTAAATCTCTCCGATTGGAAAACTCAAGTGATAGACCTGGCTCATCTGGTAGGCTTTCTAGCCAACTATCAAAGCGATCTCTGAGGTCTTGTTTACTCATTTTATTATTCAATTTAATTGCTGGCACTAACCCAAGCGGGGATTTTAATGTTGTATCAAGTATTTTATTAAGCTTCTCTACAGAATAAAGCGTTAGCTTGCGTGATTCACCATTGAAGAAAGAAGTAAAGAGTGACTCTATTCGTTTAATTTCTTCCTCTTCTGTATTACTTAAGGAATGTAGTCTGACTTTATATTGCGTTAATAGCTGTTGATGATAAATTGTTGCTTGCTCAATAAGGGTTTTAAGAATTTCTAAAGAAACAGCTACATTTACTTTGCGATTGACCCGAAAAGAGCAGTTACAAACAGGATGAGTCTGTAATATTTCCCTGATAGGCAATTGGCATACACTGGATTTAATGTTTTTGATTATTTCTAAAGCAAGTAAATAATAATGTTGGCTAGCAACATTAAGCTGAGATATAAGCTCAAAAGTTCTCCATTTGTCACTATTTAGTATTTCTTCTAGCCCAGTCATTTGCGTAGGAGACATTAAGCTATCGTGTAGGGTAGCATAAAAATCCATATAACGAGTTTGGAAGCTACGATAGACTGTTTCATAGCGTTGGCGTTTTTCTTCATCAAATAGGCGTTGAGACTGATCTAAGAAGGCTACTAACTCGCTTCTTTCTGCTTCAATTTGGCTATCACTAGTACGTTCAGCCGATAAAATATAATCTTTTGTTTCTAAGAAAAATGGTAGCCATTCTAAAAAGTTGATTAGAATATTTAACTCATTAACTGCATGGAAATAAATTGCATCTTTTCCAACAAAACTATCAATGATTTGGCAAAGAGCCGTTTCTACAGCTATTTCTTCATTTAACAAACTAGTTACTGCACTGCTTGCTGCGTCAAAATAACGGCGACAAGAAACAATCATTTGCCATAACCTGGTAGTCACTCCATCTACAGGGAGTTTTTCTAAACGATCTGCAATTGCTAGGTTAACCCAATTTTCTTGCCAAGCTTGTAGCTGATTACGTATTTGTTCTCTACCTGGATGGCTAATTAAATCTATATCTCCTTCTTGACCAGTTAATAAAGAAAACCACTCACTAAGTGCTTTAGGAGGATGACTAATAGTAGTAGGGATACGAATGTGAGTATATTGCCCAAGATCTTCTTCTGTGGTTAAAGTAGCGGCTGTTAGAACATCACTACTAAGTTCTGAAGTAAATTCTATTCGCCACTGAGAAACTAAGGCTAGTAATACTAGCTTTTGTGGTAAAGCTTTTAATCCAAAAGGCTCAGAACGTAATCTGACATAAAGTTGACGTATTGATAAACTCGCATCTGGGCTTACTTCGCTAACAGCTTTTAATACTTCACTAACAATTAAAGGTAGGTTCTCTTCTGGTAAGTCTACTTCATATTGTCCACTTGTATTAGATACTAATTGTAGTGGTAGAGCATAGTTTTTAGCATAAGCTTGAGTCAAAGAAGAATAAGGATCTAGCCTAGCAAAAAGGTTTTTGCCTAAAACGTTTACTTGCTTTTCATTAAGTTCAATACCAAAATTAGGGTGTTCTGGATAGCGTATTAATAAGGATTCTGCTAATAATAGAGAAAACATTTCTGTTACTGTTGAGCCAGCAACAACCGAGTGGAAAATTAAAATAGGTCTTTCAGAACCAGGGTTAATAAATTTCCCATTATCAATATAAAGTCGCTGAAAGATTTCTTGTACTTTAAGGTCTACTTTTTCTTGTTCTAATGAACAATTAATTTTTTCTTGGGTTAGTTGTTCTTTTTCTAATCTTAAGACTAAGGCTTGTTTAAGGGTTATTATATCTTCTTTAGTTGGGATATCTGGTATCCAATAAATTAGCGTAGGTGGGTTAAAATAAGGAATATCTAGTCCAGATTTGTTATTAATAGGAACTATAGATACTTGCCAATCCCATTCACAAAAGGTTGGGTTTAGTTGATACTCTCCAGTTTGTGCTGCTTCTACTAGTAAATCTATTGGTAAAAGCTCTTCTTCATCCCCTAAGTCAGGGGTAATTAAACCTATTCCAACAGAGACAGTTGCTAAAGGGTTAGGAGGTGGACTTTGATTAATAGGAAAAAGCTCAACCTCTGTTCCTACTTTTAATACCCCTGGTCTAGTAGTATTACGCCATAAAATTGTTAGTTCTGTTCTAAGTTGTCCACCTAGTTTTAAGCTCCAGTCAGAAAAAAAATCTCCTCCTATAGTAACTAGGAGTTCTGCTAGTCCATTTTCTGTATCTGCTATTCTTTCAACAAATTCTGCTAATATTTCTTCTGTTGTTCTAATTGCTTTAACAATGAAACTGTAAGTACGATTTCGCCCTTCTCCACTTACTTCTAGCATATCTGGAGCAGTTTTAGCAAAACACTCAACAACTGTAGTTATACGTCTAGTAGTAGAATTAAAATCACGGTCATCATAGAGCATTACTGAGTCAGCTAACTTGCTGGCTGTAACAGGTTTATTAGCTAGCGAAAACAAAAACAATGCTTTAAGGGCTAACTTAGCCCAAATTTTTTCATCAAAGTTGGTTAGGCGGGGAATACCACTTTGAGCAATTAAATCATAAGCAGTAAAAGCACTAGCTAAATGCTCATCTTTTCTAAGATCAAACTCAAAACTATCAAAAAGCTCATCTAGAGCCGATAAATTCATTCCTCTACGACTAGCAGCTTTAGAGGCTGATGAACCAATAAATCCTAATAAAGAAAAACTCCGTGAATAAGTTCTTAGCCCAGAAGCCACTTCTAATACTGCTGGGTGAATAGGAAAGAGAGCTACAAAGTCTTCACGAGACCAAGCAAACTGAGGCATCAGCCTAAGTACTTCACTATATAAATAGCCAATTTCTTGACGTTGCTGATCAGTTTTTTTCAGAATAAATTTATCAGCAATATCTCTTAAGTTAACAGCATTGATTCTTTCAATCTTAAATTTGTTTAGAACTTCTTCGCCAAGTTCTGAGAGTATATCTTCGTCTAGTGTAATAATTAAGCTTTGAAATTGTTCACGAAACTGGTCTGAGAGCCAACTTAACCAGCTAGCCATATGTGCTCGTGTGTATTTATTAGCCCTCATTGGAGTAGATAAACCATCAATAAATAGTACACTTACTACACCAGGTTTTAATTTGGATTTAATTAGCCTAAAAATCCTAGCATCAGAGCTAGAGATTTCCCACTCAGCATCAGTAAATATTAAAGGATTGATTTCACGGGTTGCTAATTCTTCTCTAAGTAAGTTTAGTAGGTCAGGGGGTTCTTCAGAGGTTATGTCTAGTTCAATAGTAAAGAAATGTTCGTCAGCTAGTTTGCCTGCTGCTGAAACTATGGCAGGGTCTTTAA
>JAHFUF010000078.1 GCA_023265235.1 Blastocatellia bacterium | reverse complement strand
ATTAAGACTAAAAGTAGCTATGATAAAAGATGTTCCAGCCGCAGAAACTGAGCGTAGTTCATTAATGCCTTCTACAGTGTTAACTACTTCTTCAATACGTTGAGAGACTTGTGTTTCAACTTCTTCAGGAGATGCACCAGGAAGTGAAGTCCTAACACTGATCGTAGGCAAATCAACAGAAGGGAAACGATCTACTCCTAAGCGAAAGTAGCTTGCCGTGCCAACTACTACTAAGGCAAGAATAATCATTGCGGCAAAGATTGGACGTTTAATACAAATTTCTGCTAGTTTTTGCATATTATTTAATTAACTCAACTGCTTGTCCTGATTGTAGGTTACCTGGTTCAAGGACAACTTCTTCACCAGTTTTTAACCCATTAACTATTTCTATGTTTTCACCAATAAACTGACCTGTAGCAATATTTTTTTCTACTGCTTTACCTTCTGCTACAGTAATAACTTTTTCAATTCCAGCAAAGTTAACAACTGCTGTTTTAGGAATTGCTGTAACCATATAGTGTTCATTAACAACTATTTGAGCTTGTGCAAATGATCCTGGGCGAAGAGTACCATTATTGCTAATTTCTGCTTCTACTAAAAGCATTCGGTTTTGTTGTGTGAGGGTTGGGCTAAGACGCATTACGCGCCCTGTATAAATATTTGAGTCACCTTCAACTGTTGCTCTTACTTTTTGCCCTATTTTAATTTGGTTGGTTTCACGTTCTGGTACTTCAACTCGTAATCTCAGAGGATCAATACGAACAATGGTAGCAATAGGGGTACTAGGTGATAAATATTCGCCTAGGCTAGCACGTTTTTCCTGTACCACTCCATCAAAGGGAGCATAAATAGCTGTGTCAGCTATTTGTTGACGGGCGATTTCTAGTTCTGAACGACGTTGTGTTAGGAGTGCGCGACGATTATTAAATTCTTCTAACGCGTCTTCATAACGACTAACAGCGACTTTATACGCTGTTTCTGTAGCGTCAAAGTCTGCTTGGGACACAACCCCTTGTTTAAGCAATGTGCTAGCACGATCCTGTTTGATTTTAGCTTCATCAACTAAAGCTTGGGCTTGGCGTACTAGGCTAATTTGTCTTGGGTCTGTAGGCTCATCAGTGCTATCTGTTGCAAGACCTAAACGGGCGCGAGCTTGTGCTAAAGCTGCTTCGGCTTGTTGTAGACGTAGTTGATAGTCTTGAGGATCTATTTGGCCAATCAACTGACCTTTTTTAACTGTGTTTCCTAAGTCAATAGAGATTTCTTTTAATCTTCCTGCAACTTTAGCACTGATGGTTGCTTGGTCATAAGCGGCTAGTGTGCCTGTCACAGAAATAGTGTTTTCTATTGGCTGCTCTATTGCTGCTACTAGTTTAACTTTTTTAGCAGGAGGCTTTTCACCTTGAGAGGTAGTTGTTTTACTTAACGCTGCATAATCGCTTTTGCAACCAGAAAAGGGCAAAATAAAAAATATTAATAGAAAAAGAAGTTTTACCAGAAAGACTCTCATATAATTTTTGTTATTACTCAATAGAGAAAAGATATTACTTTTGATTTTAGATTTATTGTAAATAAGAAGAAACTAGTTTTGGCACGTTTGCTTAGTGGATAGTATGTTGTTGGTTATGGTTGCAGAGGTTTCAAATTGTAAAGTGGTGTGAGTGATTTCAAATTTTTCTTTTAGCAAACTATTTATATTAAGCAGTAATGTTTGACAGTGACTTAGGTTCATATCATCAACTTGTATATGACAGCTAAGAGCCGTTACTTGAGAGGCTATAGCCCAAATATGTATATGATGAACCGCTCTAACTCCTGTGACAATTTCAATTTCTTTACTAACATTTTCTACGCTTATTCCTTTAGGTGTGCCTTCTAGCAATAAATGAACTGTTTCTCGTAGAATACTCCAAGAAGTCCATAGGATTAATATACTTATCCCTAGACTAATAATTGGATCAACAACATTATAACCAGTGTAATATATAATAATGCTACCTAGCATAATGCCTAGGGTTCCTGCAGCATCACCTAACATATGAATATAAGCACTACGAATGGTTATGTCGTGTTTACTTTCTTTGTGTATTGCTAACCCAATTCCAATATTGACTATTAACCCTATTAATGCTATCCAAAACATTCCTTTTGTTTCTATTGGTTGTGGGTTAAACATACGATGTACTGATTCATAACAAAGCCATGCTACTATTACCATTAAGCTAGAGGAATTAATAAATGCTGCTAGGATGCCAGCACGATTATAACCATAGGTTTTTGATAAACTAACAGGGCGTTTTTGTAACCAAATAGAAAGTAAAGCTATGATTAATGCTAAAGCATCGGTAAAATTATGTACAGCGTCAGAAATTAACGCAATGCTATTAGTGTAAAAACCTGTTATGACTTGAGCTATAACAAAAAGGATAGTTATTGCAGTAGAAATTTTTAGTTTAAGGTTAATATTTTCAAGCCCTGAAATATGATGGCTATGAGAGTGTGAGTTAGAATGAGAGTGCAAATGTAAGTTAGAGTCACTCTTTGAATTATGTTGGTTATTGCAGGGAGGCTTACTTGAGTTATAGCAATCATGTGTAATGTGAGAAACAGAACAAATAGATTGATTAACTTCAGGCATTGACCGCTCTCCTTAATTTAGGAGAGTATAGCTTTTTGTTTAGGTCTTTAGCTAGCATTGTTTGAGTGCCAAAGATAAAAAATAAATAGAAATAAAAAAGGTTACAAATAAATTAATTTACTCAGGAGATATTAGAATGTGCGGAAGATTTACCTTACATCATAGTACGGAAGAAGTTATAGATCGTTTTGGTGTCCAAGAAACGCTTTTTGAGTTGACTCCTAGGTTTAATATTGCTCCTACACAACAAATAGCTGTAGTTTGTCAAGGAGTAAATCAAGGGGCAAATCAAGGGGCAAATCAAGAAGCAAAAAGAATTTTAACTAATTATAAATGGGGGCTTGTGCCATCTTGGGCAAGTGACCCGCGAATAGGAAGCAAAATGATAAATGCTCGCGCTGAGACATTGGCTGAAAAACCTTCATTTAAAAAATCTCTACTAACTAAACGATGTTTAATCCCATCAGATGGGTTTTATGAGTGGCAACAGGAAGGGAAAAACAAAAATCCTGTCTATATACAAATGAAAAATCAGGGTTTATTTGCTTTTGCTGGTTTATGGGATGAGTGGAAATCTCCAGATAACACTCTATTACGCACTTGTACTATTATTACGGTTGAGCCAAACTCCCTAATTAGCAAAATACATCATAGGATGGCAGCTATTCTTACTAAAGAATTAGAAAATATGTGGCTAGACCCTAGTCTTAAAGAGTTAGACAAATTGTTAGAGATGTTAAAGCCCTATTCAGCAGACGAGATGGAGGTTTTTCCTGTAAATAAGGCAGTTAATAACACTAGTTTTGACAGTCCAGAATGTATCAAACCTGGGGTTGTAGAGCGGGTGCCAATACAAGAAACTTTATGGTAGTTATAGAGAAAGTAAACACTATATATAGAAGGCTGTTTGGCGATGTTTAGTTGAAACAACAATATAGCGAAAATTTTGCTTGCCATCCCCTGTGGGTTGTGTGTTATCTTATGGAAACAACAATTAGTATGAATTTAGACGGGAGATAGTCAAGCCAATGAAGTGTCCCTACTGCGCATCTTTATCTGATAAAGTAATAGATTCTCGTGAAAGCCAAGAAGGTGAGGTCATCCGTCGGCGCAGGGAATGCACCGATTGTACTCGGCGTTTTACTACTTACGAACGCTTAGAGCAACTACCTTATATGGTAATAAAAAAAGATGGAAGACGCGAACCTTTTGACCGTAATAAGGTCTTGTCAGGTCTCTTAAAGGCGTGTGAAAAAAGGCCAGTTAGCCCAAATAAACTAGAAGAGCTTACTAACGAAGCAGAAAGATTTGTGCAAGAATCCAAAGAACGAGAGCGACCAACTACAAAAATTGGGGAATTATTGATGCGGAAATTAAAGACTTTAGATAAAGTTGCTTTTGTTCGGTTTGCTTCAGTTTACAAAGATTTTAAGGATGTGTCTGAGTTTATGAATGAGCTTAAATCTTTAACTCAAGCTACTGCACGTAAAGGCGGAACTCGATAAGACTACAAATTTACTTCTAATAAGAACTTTTATCAGTTGTTTTCATCCAATTAAGCAGGTATTATTAGCAACGTTCAATTATTTTTTATTACATTTCTAAAACCAGTTTAACTAAAAAGCTAAACAAGCTTTAATTTCTTGTCAAAAAAGAACTAGTAGTAATTTGTGTTCAAAGAGCGAATGAACTAATTAGAGGAGAAAAACGATGAAGACTTTAGTAACTGCAATGGCTAAAGCATTGGTAGATCATCCAGAGCAAGTCCAAGTAAATGAAATTGATGGTGCTCAAACAAGTATTATTGAACTACGTGTTGCTGAAACAGATTTACGTCATGTTATCGGTAAAGAAGGACGTACTGCCCGAGCAATGCGAGATATTATTTATGCCGCCAGTAAAAAGCTCAATCGTCGTTATCACTTAGAGATTATTGAGCCTGGCAAAAATGATCGCTAGTTAAGAAAATAAACATATTTAGCTTGATTCTAATCAATTATTACTCGTTATTTTAGTGCGAGTATAGGCTTCGTGTTTCTTAATCATAATTTCTAGTAATATAAAATAAGGCACTAAGTATTGTAATAATACCTAGTGCCTTAGTGGTTTATAAAGTCTTTATTTAGACAAAGGCACTTAACAGCAAAGGTAAAAAATGAGTACAAAACCATATGATCAAGCATTTAAGTATCTAGCAGAGCAAGACCCAGAAGCTTTGCTTTTACTCTGTGGAGCAATAAGAGAAGGTGAACAAGTAAGGGTAGAAAGACTTTCTCAAGAATTAAGTATATCTGTAAAAATACCAGATCAGCTTTATTTAATCGAAAGAACAGGAGTAAAAGAAATAGCTCACATTGAAGCACAAACCGTTTATATACAAGAGATACCAACAAGAATACTTGATTATAATCTTAGAGGCTGGATTAAGTATCAAATCCCTATTTATAGTTACCTTTTGCTCTTAACAAGTGATGGCCTTCCACAAGATCAAGGTAACCTAGAGCAACATAGTATTATCATAGGAGGGCTAGAACTTACAGTTAGATATCATATAATCAAATTATGGGAGCTTTCAGCAGAAGCAACTTTAGCAAGTAATAATGATGACTTGTTGCCATTCGTTCCTTTAATGTCAAGCTCTGAAGAAATACTTTTGCTTGCAGCACAAAGAATTCAAGCTATTTCTGATGAAAAACGTCGTCAAGAGTTAGGTTTGCATTTCTTTTTCCTAAGTGGTTTGCGTTATACTAATGAGCAAATACTTTCTATTATTGGAGGTGGCGGTATGATTCCTATAGAGCAATTGCGGCATTCTAATTTTTATCAATTTATTCTTAATGAAGGTCGTCAAGAAGGTCGTCAAGAAGGTCGTCAAGAAGGTCGTCAAGAAGGTCGTCAAGAAGGCTCATTAATAGATGCAAGGGAATCTGTTATAGATAATTTAGAAGTAAAATTTGGAAGTGTTTCAAAGCACATAGTTGAGGCTATTAACAAAATAGAAGATCTAGTTCTACTAAAAAGTTTACGTAGAAAAGCTATTCAAGTAACTTCCTTAAAAGAGTTTGAGCAGATACTTAATTGAGCAACAGTAATAATATGAATAAGCTAAACGCCTTTATTTTTACTGACTAGGTGTTTTTAGGGGGGGGTACTTTTTGACCTCCATAAATACGGCGATATTGTGCGCTGTTGCGCATTACTCCAAAAACATACAATCTAGTTTCTGTAATAGGGATAGCTTCTACCCAATCTTCCATATTACTTGGTAAAGTATTTAACCAGCGGTCTACACGTCCCGGGCCACCGTTATAAGCTGCCGCAGCATATTCAACCTTCCCAAACCTATTAAGCATTTCTGCTAGATAAGCTGTGCCAAGTTTAATGTTTAACTTGGGGTTGTAAAGTTGCTCGTCTGTGATTCTACCTATGCCTTGTTTACGAGCTACTAATTGGCCTGTGGATGGAAGTAATTGCATTAACCCTAGTGCATTAGAGCGAGAGTGAGCATGAGGATCAAAAACTGATTCTTGACGAATTAGCCCTGCAATAGTGTATGGATCAAGGCCATGACGTGTGGCTTCAGTTTTTATGGTTTCCCATTCAATGAGTGGAAAGAAAATATCATAAACTTCCTGAGGCACTTCATCTGCTTGATAAATACTATAATCAGGATGTGCTCGTTGTAGTGCAACAACTGCTCGAAGGCTTTCTCCTCTATCACGATGAATTGTAGCTATAGCAAAATTAATACGGTGAGAATTAGGAGCATCTTTACGAGCAATTTCTAACTCATTAAAAGCTTGGTTATCTAAACCAATTTCATGCAATTGTTCTGCTCGTTGTAAATAAGGCGTAGCTTTTTCTGTAGCTGTTTCAGGTAAAGGAGTTGCAGGTTTAATATTAATGATAGCTTTTTCTAAGAAAGATCCCTCAGATGGTTTTTGCGGTTTAATATTTTGCTGTTTTAAGGTTGATAATCGTTGAAGCGTTAAATAGCCATAATAGTTGTATTTGTATCTCTTTAATAAAGCTTCATAAAGTGCCATTGCTTTAGGGAGTTCTCCAGCACGCTCAGCATTACAAGCTGCCCAGAAAATTGACTGGCCTCGAAACTCAGGATTAGGAATATTAGCTAAGTGTTCTACTAAAGCATTACTGGCTTCTGTATATCTTCTTTCAGTATGCAGGCTCCAAGCAGCTTTGTAGGAGGCTTTGTCGGCTTCTTTACTATCAGGGTAGTTTTTAATTAATTGATTACGATAACCTCTAGCTTGTGACTGATTTAGATTTTCATAATATTCCACTAACCCCCCTAATAGCTCAGCAGCAATCTCTGGAGGAGGCTTTAAGCTTAATACTTGATTAGCTGTATCAACAAACTGCCCCATTAATTTTTGTTTTAAGAAACTATTGGCCAAATAGTAACGAGCGTCTAAAAAAAGATCTTTTTCACTACTAGGAATATTTTGTAGTGGGGTAATCGCTTCACGAAAACGATTTAATTTATATAAACTAATGCCTAAGCGTAAATCATTGATAGATTTGACTCCAAAGTTTGGATAATAGGTTTTTAATTTTTGGTAGCTTTCAACTGCTGGGGCAAAAAGACCTGCTTGGAAAAGCTGATCAGCACGAGTTAAGGATAACTCATAGCCTTGCTTATCTAATTCTGGTAGGTGATAACCTAGTTCATTTAGACGGGTTAGCGCAATAACACTTTCGCTACTTTGTGGTACTTCGTAGTAAAGCTTACGATAGGAATCAATAGCTTGCTCTGTTTGTGAAAGCTTTTCATGGCTTTGAGCCGTAATTAAAAGTGCAGTAGGGTATTTGTTATCCGTTAATTTACTTAATAGTTTTATTGCTTCTTTAGGATCATTAAATTGAGTTAATGTTAACTCTCCAGCCGTTGTTTCTCCTTCACGAGCAAACAAGGAATCAGGATAGTTTTGTGCTATTTTTAGAAATGCTACCTTAGCTTTATTATACTCACCAATTTCACTATAAGAACGTGCTTGATAGTAAAGAGCATAGTCTCCAATAGTAGTGTCATGTTTGATAAATTCTTCATCAAAAAGCTGGCTACTAACAACAAAATCTTTGTTTGTGTAATGTAAATAAGCTCGTAAAAACCTGGCTAATGATCCTGTTCTGGACTTTGGAAACTTTTGCTCTAAGTTTAATAAATCTTGATCAGTAGGAGTTCCTTTACTACTTGTAACAAGCTTACGTAAGTACTCAGTGTTGGCTACAGGGTTGCGATCTGCTTCTAATGGTTGAGTTGCAGTATATTTTAGGATAAACACAGAAAATACGCTTAGGATAATAATTGATAGTAAAATAGAGTAGTAAAAACGAGGATTACGAATGTATATTTTCTGCATAATGATCCTTTGACTTTGATTAATTTAATTAATAAGTACAAGCAAGTACAAATAATTAGGCACAGCTTTTAGCCAAATAGCTTTTGGTCAAATTTTGTTGATGTAATTTTGACTTAAATATAACTAAAAGCGCAATAAGTTTCAGGTTTATTTTAGAAGACTTAAGTTAATTTTGTTAGTTTTGTTAGTTTTGTTAATTTAGGTTGTAAAAGTCTTTGACATTGCAACCACGAAGAATACAAAGAGCACTAAGAAAAGCCTCTTAAACTTTGTGTGTTTGGTAAACTTCGTGGCTGATAAGCTTGCGTAAAAATAAAAGAGTTAACTAAAAACTGCTAGCGTGCACCCTACATTTTCTGTTGTGGATTGCCACAGTAACGACGAGAAAACCTACTGTGTAGCAATAAAATATTCCCCTATAGCTGCCTTAGCTTTTAGCTCAGCAGCAGCTTTTTTAGCTTCTTCTATACTTTGGAACTTGCCCATTCTTACGCGAAAAACTGTTTTACCTGCTGAAACCCCTTCGGCTACATACCCTTCCAACCCTGCGCTGCGTAAGCGATTGCATAAAGCATCAGCTTCTTCTTTTTTAGATAATGCTCCTACTTGAATACTAAACTTTCCTTTTTCAGCATTGGCACTACTAGGGGGTTTAGCCATAGATTCTGCTTCAGGTTGGTTTGCTGGTTCTACTTTAGCAAGAGTTTCTTTCTTACTAGGGGTGGTAGTTTTTCTTGTTTTAGCAGGAAGTTGTGCTATCTCAGGTGTATTAGGCTTAGGTAAATATGTTATAGATGAAGGAGGATTTTTAGAATTATCGTTAGAAGCTATTGAATTTATAGAGGTTTTATTACTAACCACTTCATTTGTTTTGTTATTACTAGTGTTATCTACTAGGGTGTTAGTTGGAGTTGGAATAGATGAAGTAGCATTGGCTTTAATAGTGTTATCTAGTGCTATTATTTGTTGAGAAGTTTTATCAGCGTCTTCCTTTTCTCCTAATGCTGTGTAAGTTTTAGCTATTAGAGCAAGGGTTGTTTGTTCTTCTAAAGGGTCATTAATCTTTCGCCAAATTCCTAGAGCTTGCTTAAATGCGTCTAACGCTTTTTGTTTACCATTAGAGCTAGAATAGCTAGAAGAAGTAAAATGAGACGAATTTTTTTGCTCGCTTGAGACCATATATAAATAGCCAATATTATTAAGTGTTGTTGCTTCACCTCTAGGGTCTTTAAGCTCTTGTTTTTTCTTTAGTGCTTGACTGAAATTTTCTAAGGCTTTGTCATAGTTATTTAATAACATATAACTTCTTCCTATATTATTTAATGTAGAAGCCTCTCCACTAACATCGTCTATTTTATTAAAAACCTCTAATGATTCTAAGTGATAGTTCAAAGATGATTGATAGTTTTGTAAAACTGTGTAAATATTTGCAATATTACTTAGGGTAATAGCTTCACCTCGTTTATCTAATAAAGTACGTTTTACCACTAGAGCCTGTTGATAGTAGTTAAGAGATTGTTCCATTTCACCTAAATCTGAACAAACTTTTCCTAGACCATTAAAAGTAAAGGATAACCAGATAGGGTTATTTAACTTATTAGCCACTTGTTGTGCTGTTAAATAGTAATAAAGAGCTTGACGGTTTTCTTTGTTTAAGTTAGATACAGAACCTAGACTAGTAAGTATTGCTAGTTCCCAAATAGGGTTATTGAGTTCTCTCCAAATTTTTAAGGCTTGTTCAAGGCTTTGCAGGCTTTCTTTGTATTGTGCTGTTGTAAAGTAAATAGCACTAATAGCATTAAGTGTAGCGCCTTCCCCCTCACGATCACCAAGTTGCCGCCAAATAGGTAATAGAGCAACATAAATATTAAATGCTTTTTGTAATGATTCTTTGCTATTTTGTATTCTTAGTCTTTCAGCTTCATCATAAGCAGCTTGACTAGAAATTCTTTCTTTATCTTGTTTATTTGATGGGCGTAATTCTTTGATTTTTATTGCATAGTTTCCAACAAGTTGAGAGGCTTTAGTGGAGATAGTTAATCGATAACTACCTGTTGTTTCAATTAATGAATATAGCCCTATTTCTGGATCCTGTGGACGATTAGTAGTAGAGGTTTCTATTAGTTTTTTATCATTAGGATCAAAAAGTACAGCTACTATATCAACATCTTTTCTAGTAATTGCTAAGCTTAGATATTCTCCTTGCTTAAGATTAATTTGGTAATTATGTTTTTGTCCTATTTCTAGTTTATTATCAAAAAAAGAGTCTTTTCCTGATAGTAAAAAAGATTCCTCAGGATTAACACGTCTTTTACGTGAAGATTCTTGAGCGTCTTGTTTTGCTAAGGTAAGAGAAGTTATAGATGAAGTCATAGATAAAGAAGTTAAAATAAAGAAAAAGCAAATAAACTTAAATATATTCTTATTTAATACTAGGTGATTTAACATACAAACTGTTTCCTCGAAAATTAATGAAATGATAGAAGAAGATGAGAATTAGCAAAATAATAGCATAAGCTTTTTAATAACCAAATTATTTACCTTAGGCTCAATATTGCTTATTAAGTTAAGGTTCGTTAGATAGCTAGTTTCAAAGTCTTATAGTAGAATCGCTTGCCAGTAAATGCTCTTAAAGAAAGTAATTCTTCAATAAAGCTATTAAAGTTATTAAAGTTATTAAGGTTGGGTAAAACATAATGATATGTCTTGAAAGTTGGATTAGGTAATGTATGAGCAAGAGTTTGATCGCCTACTAACCTATTGCCGTCAAGAACAGTGGCAAGGTTATGACCCCTATGATGGTCTAAATAGCTCGCTTTACCCACTAATGCCAGACTCAAAGGTTTTACGCATAGCTTTAATCCAACTAGTAAAACGTTCCCCCATTAATTTTAGACCTCTATTGGGTATAAAAAAGGGGGAAAACCCTAAAGCCCTAGCTCTTTTTGTTAGAGCCTTACTTATTGCTTATCAAGCGACTAAATCAGATGAGTATCGTCGGGATGCTGAAGAATTATTAGAACGCTTATGGGCATTACGCTCACCTGGTTATGAAGATCGTATGTGTTGGGGATATAACTTTGACTGGCAATCAAGAGCTTTTTTTGTTCCTAAAGCTACTCCTTCAATAGTCTGTACTACTTTTGTTGCTCAAGCCTGGCTAGATCATTATCAGCTTTTTAATGAAGAGGCTTCTCTAGAAGTGGCTAGATCTGCTTGTAATTTTATCTTACAAGACCTCCATCGTAGTCAAAAACAAGATTCATTTTGTTTTAGCTATACACCAATAGACAAAAGCCAAGTACATAATGCAAACCTACTAGGAGCAGAACTCTTAGCTAGAGTTGCAAAATTTACTCATGAAGTAGAATTAATTGAAACGTCTATTTGTTCAGCACGCTTTACCACTATAGGGCAAGCAAAAGATGGTTCTTGGCCTTATGGCACAGCAGAAAATCAAACCTGGGTAGATAATTTTCATACAGGTTTTAACTTAGTCTCTCTAAGCAGAGTTATTAGAGAATTGGCTATTAATGAGTGGCAAAGTGTTCTAAAAAAAGGATTAGATTTTTACCTAAATGCATTCTTTCTTACAGATGGTACTCCTAAGTATTACCACAATAAAACTTACCCAATAGACATTCATTCTGCTGCACAAGCAATAGTTACTTTTGTTTATTTACAAGATTTAATACCTGATGCCAAGCCTAAAATTGAGCAGGTAACAAAATGGACTTTAGCCAATATGTTAGA
>JAHFUF010000077.1 GCA_023265235.1 Blastocatellia bacterium | reverse complement strand
CAACTAACAGGAAGGATACATTGGGAAGAAAAATTTAATCCTAAAACTGTTTATATACCAAAAGATGATAAGGCTCAAACACAGGAAACAGAAGTAGTTAAGGAATAAACATAATAAATTTTATCAAAGTTATCCGATAAATTTATAGCCTAATCCATGCACTGTAAGAATATACTGAGGGTGTTTAGGGTTAGGCTCTAATTTTTGCCTTAACCAAGCCACATGGACATCTACTGTACGAGTAGACAACATAGCGTTATAACCCCAAACTTCATCTAAAAGATCATCTCTAGAAAGAATATTACCTCGACGTTCAATCAAATGGCGCAAAAGCTTGAATTCTTTAGCCGAAAGCTCTATTACTTGGTTATTTTTTGTGATTTCAGCACTACGAAAATTTACTCTAATAGTGCCAAATTGATAAATATCTGCTGAAAGGGTTTCTGTTGAAGGAGCACGCCTAAGTAATGCTTCAACGCGGGCTAGTAATTCCATCATTTCAAAAGGCTTAGTAAGATAATCATCTGCTCCTAATTTTAAGCCTAATACTTTGTCTATCACCTGTCCACGTGCGGTTAGCATAATTATAGGGATAGTAACCCCTTTTTGGCGTAGGTCACGACAAATATCAAAACCATTTTTTTTAGGTAACATTACATCTAAAATAATTAAATCCAAATTCTCAGTACTAGCACGCTTAAATCCTATGTCACCGTCACGGGCTATTTCTACCAAGTAACCTTCGCTAGTTAAGCGGTCTGTTAATGTTAGCTCCAGTCCTAATTCATCTTCGATTAATAAAAGACGTTTACTCATAAAGTTCTCTTGCTATTTCTGTAGAAGGTTTTGTTTCTACTTGTTTAATATCAGCTAAAGGTAAAGACAAAGTAAACGTACTACCTTGTTTAACTATACTTGTTACAGTGATTTTGCCACCACAGGTTGTCACAGCTTGTCTAACTAGACTTAACCCTAAGCCATTGCCATGAATTTGTGCGTCTATAACTTCTTGACCACGATAAAATGGTTCAAAAATAAAAGGAAGCTCTTTAGCAGATATCCCAATACCTCTATCTATAATATTTATTTCTATTTGAGAGGATTTAGTCTGCAACTTGGCATTAATCTTTAACCATTTAATATCGCCACTGTATTTTATTGCGTTGCAAATCAAATTTTGTATAGCGCGTTGTAATGCAGATGGATCAGCGTTAATTAAAGGTAGATTAGGGTCAAGGTCTGTTATTATTTCTGCATTTGTTTGGCTAATTAATAAATTACAAGCAGAGATAGCATTTTCAATCACATTATAGACCGCCGTAGGTTGTAACTGGTATGTTTTCTTATGTGATTGCCAACCAGCGAATTCTAGAATTTGTTCTACCATATCAGCTAATCGTCGACCTTCACTTTTAATTAAAGAACCATATCGCTTTATTTGCTCAGGTTTATTTACCACACCATCAGCTAGGTTTTCTCCTGCTGAACAAATAACAGCCAAAGGGGTACGGAGTTCATGAGAGACCCCTGCAACAAACTCCATTTGTTGTTTTGCTAGGCTTTGTGCTCGACGAGTTGAAATCAAAATCATTCCAAAGCTGACTGTTAAAAGTAATAAAATCCCAGAACTAATTATTAAATTACGTTGTCGTAAACTTGCTACTGCTGCATCTAGTGAACCATCACGGTGTTTGACTATCAATTGCCAAGGGCTAGAGAGGCTTTCTTTAGTTTTAGAAAAGCCTAGCCTTTTTACTGCTGAGGGTTTATTTGTATTATTACTAAAAAAACTAGAAGATTCTACTATACGTATAGTAGCTTTATGGGTTTTCTTTTCAAAGTTTTTGATAGTTTCAGTTCTTTGTTTAGTAAATGTGTCAGTAGGTTGTTTAGTGTGTAATGCATTAACATCAAGGAAAAGAAATTTTTCTAACTCTTCTGGGTTTAGCGAAAAAAAGTTTAACTTAATGTCATTATTGCTTAATTGCTCTTTGGTAAACTGTTGACTAGATTGATAGATTAAGCTATTAGACCTGTCTGAATTTACTATGGCAACATAATAGTCTATTTGGTTATCAATAGAAAAATACTGACTAGTAAGTGCAGGCAGCCATTGTTGTTGAATATAAGCAAGATCTAGTAAGGCTATAACATAGGTAGAAGGTATTCTGAGATCAAAAAAAATATCTGTATTAGGTCTATCTAAAGCCATTCTTGGCAAGGTAAAGGGATTAGGTGTAGGGATAACTATAGCTGGGATTTCTGAAAATATTGGAATATCAGTTTGAAACTCAAAGTGTTTACTACTAGCAATTCCACTAGTCTTATAACCTTCCTGCCAGCTTTCTTTTAGTTTTTTTAGTTCTAAAGGCCAATCACTTACTTGAAAACTTGCTGACTCAGAAGAAAATTTTAATAGTTCTTGTTTTTGTTGACTTAGATCAACAAAATATAGTCCCTTTATTAATTGTGGG
This sequence comes from Blastocatellia bacterium, assembly GCA_023265235.1. Classification (GTDB taxonomy): domain Bacteria; phylum Acidobacteriota; class Blastocatellia; order Chloracidobacteriales; family JADJPF01; genus JADJPF01. The sequence goes on along the minus strand of JAHFUF010000077.1, from coordinate 9,302 downwards.
TGGCGACTAGTAGCTAACCATTTTTGATAAGCTTGAGTATATTTCTGCTGTAACTCGTTTTTTTCTAAAGGTTTATTTTCATCGTTTATTTTTAGGTTTTGTAAACCAAAGAAAATATGTGTTATTTCACGGTCAAAGTCGGTTATGAAATTATTAGCCGCAGTCCTTAGACTTACTTTCATTCTTTCACGTTCAGCCGTGTTTACTTGTCCAAGCCAACGATATTGCAGGACTGCTAGAGTAGGCAATAATGCTAGCAGTATTACTACAAAAACTAAAGATATTTTTGATTGCCAATAATTATAAGTTTTCATATTTGCGATTATAGCATCATAAAAAGAGAGAAAAACCCTCTACCAAAAGATTTTACATTCTTAACAATTTCTTAGCCCATTCTTAACCACAGCCTTTTAATTTTTGTTTATTATCCTCATCGTAGCAAATATTAAAACATACTAAACTTTTGGAGGTTAGAAATGAAAAGACATTCATTCCGTTGGTTAATTTTTGGGCTAATGATTACAGTTTTATTTAATGTAATAGGTCTAGCTCAGTCAAATGGCGATCCAGTTAGAGGAGAACAATTAATTTCATTAGCACGCCAAGCTTTAGGTGGTGAGGCTAGGTTAAATGAAGTTCAGGGGCTAGGCTTAGAAGGAAAAATTAATCGACCAGGGCAAGCTCAGGATAAACCAACACAGCTTAAATTAATGTTTATGACACGTTCTTTAGCTGGTGTTCATGGGGAAGTAAATGAAGACGTTGAGTTTAATGTGAGAACTGATGAGCCTCAATCTAAAGGTGAAATAAAAATATTTAAAGCTAATACAGGTAACATACACAAGGCTGATGGAGAAAGAGTAATAGTATTTAAAGATGGTAAAGGTGAAGAACAAAAAATTAATAGCGAAACAGTAGTTATTATTACTAGTAAAGATGACAAAGAAATAAGTGAAGGTGATACAAAAATAGAAAAAGATATTTTGATTAGTGGAGTTAGTCAAAGTGGTAACCCTGATGATTACCCTAGCCTTTATCCTCCAGTAGATCTTGCTCAGTCTATGATAGGGTTATTACTAAAATCGCCATTACCAGTAGAGTTTAGCTATATTGGTGATACTGAGAATGGTACTGCTGATGCCATAAGTATTAAAGACAAAATAGGATTTTCTGGGACTTTGCTATTAGATAAAGCTACACACCTTCCTATTGGACTTAATTATTTTGGAAGTCGCCATGAGCCAATTTTTATTCATGCTAAAAAAGGTGAAAACATAAATGTAGAAGAGTTAAAGAAACGAGTCAAAGTCGAAGTCAAAGAAGACCCAAAAACAGAAATTAGCTTAAGATTTAGTGATCATCGTATAATTGACGGTGTACTACTTCCACATCATATTACTAAAGCCGTAAATGGTGAAGTAAAAGAAGAGTATGAAATAGAGAAGTTTGATCTTAACCCTACTTTTAAAGTAATGGAATTACACAAGAAAAAAACTGATAAGTAAAATTAGATAAATACACAGAAATAGTTCCTAGTGTTAAATAACATTAGGAGCTATTTTTCTTATACGCTAAGAAAATTTAACTGACAAAACAAAAAAGCAACCTTGAAGGGTTGCTTATAATGAGGATATATTTATGAATGATGGAGAACCGACTTTGAACCAACTTTTGAAATGACCAAGCCTATTATTTACGTCTAGCTGTTCTAGTTAACCCTGCTCCTTCAAAGTCTACTTTTAGAGTAATATTACCAGGGACTACTGTCACTGTACGAACCCAAGTGTTATAAGTGCTATGTTTAACAGTGATTGTATGAGTACCAGCAGGCAATTGGAAGGAAGAAGGGGCACTGCCTAAGAAAACACCATTGATTTCAATGTCACCGCCTTTTTCAGAAACAACATTTACTACACAAACTTTGCCATTAGTGCTAAAAGATGTATTTATGGGTGATATAGAACCTGTGGGAGTAAGTCTAGTAGCAAAAGAATTGTTGCTAACTTGAGGGACTTCAATAGCTCTTGTGCCATCAATAAAAGCGTCTAAATGTTGACCGCTAGGAACAATAATATCTTTTCCTTTAATAAGTAAGAATACAGGAGCCGCAGGGAAGAAAACTAAAGCGGAAACGCCTACTGCAACACCTGTTGCAACGCCTTTGCCGTTTCCTTGATTAACTGAATTGGCACGAACAGGGATTTTGCTACCATCAACTGCTTTTACGTATTCTAATCTAATATTGAGTTTTCCTGCACGGCCTAAGCTCTTTTTAGGTTCGGCTAAAGTTACGGTACCTAAAGCTTGTGCCCCTTCTGCAATTACTACAGTATTATCTACTTTAACTGCATCAAGTACTTCAAAGGATATTGTTTGACCAGCTTGTGATGTGGCAGAGCTTAAATCTTGTAAAAGTTTAAGTCTAATTTGTGTGCCTTCTTCAAGTTTGATGCTTTGACCAAAGGCAGATGTTAATGTAAAGAATAAGCTTATGGTAATTGTTGCTAATAGAGTGATTAACTGGGTGTAAATGTTTTTCATTGTTGCGTCCTTAGTTTAATTTGATTTAAGTTTGTTGTGCACTAAGTAAAATCAATCTCTATTCCAAAAAGAGGGAATACTAGGAAGAAAAATTTATAATTTATAATTTATTGTAAATACAATAGATATGTGATTTGAAAGATTTATAACCAATCTATTTTTAGTTTTGTTATGCCAAAAATGGCAGGTAAATAATTGCCAAAAATGGCAAACCTGCCAAAAATGGCAGAATGAGAGCTAGGACAAGGGTTTTGTTTGCTTTAATAAATAAACTTAGTTGGTTTATTGGGTTGAGCGCAGTTTCCCGCTAAGGTTTAGCAAGCTATCGCTATACAGCCGCTACTAGTTTGGTGTAATCTGCCTGGCTTGATTATTTTATAATTTTGTTCCTTACCAGTTAAGGACTGGAAATTAAGGACTAGAAATAAAACAGGAGAATTAATAAATGATTCCAAAAGGTGTAAATATTGATGAACCAAAAGGAAAACTAGGAGTTTTACTGGTTGGTTTAGGTGCTGTAAGTACTACTTTTATTGCTGGTGTAGAAGCAATTCGACGCAAAATAGCCCAACCCATTGGTAGTTTAGCAGAGATGGGGACAATTCGCCTTGGTAAAAGAACTGAAGGGCGTTCACCAAAAATTAAAGAATTTGTTTCGCTTGCTAGTTTAGATAACTTAGTCTTTGGTGCTTGGGATATTTTTGAAGACAATTGTTATGAAGCTGCTCTACATTGCGGGGTGTTGGAAAAAGGTATGTTAGAAACTTTACGTCCAGAATTAGAAAAAATTAAACCAATGTCGGCGGTTTTTGACCAGTATTACGTAAAAAGACTCAATGGTATTAATATTAAACAAGGGAAAAATAAACGAGATTTAGCTGAGCAGCTAATAGAAGATATGAAGGAATTTCGTAGAAAAAATGATTGTTCTCGTTTAGTAATAGTGTGGTGTGCTTCTACAGAAATTTTTATGAAGATTAGTCCTGTACATGAGACTCTAGAAGCTTTTGAAAAGGGTTTGGAAGAAAATCACGCAGATATTGCACCTTCAATGATTTATGCTTATGCAGCAATAAAATCTCGTGTACCATTTGCTAATGGAGCACCAAACCTAACAGTTGATGTACCTGCTCTTTCTCAACTTGCTCAAGAAATGGGTGTACCTATTTGTGGTAAAGACTTTAAGACTGGGCAAACCTTTATGAAAACTTTGCTTGCTCCTGGTCTAAAGAGCCGTATGTTAGGCTTACATGGGTGGTATTCTACAAATATTTTAGGTAACAGAGATGGTGAAGTTTTAGATGATCCAGAATCTTTCAAAACAAAAGAAGAATCTAAACTCTCTGTACTAGAATATATTTTACAACCAGAAATTTACCCAGAGCTTTATGGAGATTTTTCCCATTTAGTGAGAATTAATTATTATCCTCCTAGAGGCGATAACAAAGAGGGTTGGGATAATATAGACATTTTTGGCTGGCTTGGTTATCCAATGCAAATCAAAATTAATTTCTTGTGCCGTGACTCTATTTTGGCTGCTCCACTTGTGCTAGATTTAGCACTATTTATGGACTTAGCACAACGTTGTGGTATGCGTGGGGTACAGGAATGGCTAAGCTTTTATTTTAAGAGTCCAATGACTGCACCACAACTCTATCCAGAGCATGATCTTTTTATTCAGTTAATGAAGCTAAAAAATACACTACGCCACTTGAAAGGTGAAGAATTGATCACACACCTTGGCTTAGAGTATTACGATTAGGTATGATCATTAGATAATGAATAATTCACTTTTAGATAAAGCAGGCAAGCGGCGTAAAAGCTTAATGCCTGCAAATAAAATTTGCCTTTCTTGTAGTTATGCAGAAACTTCTACAGAACGTAGGCAGCTACAAATATTTTGTCAGAAACAGTTTCTGCAAGCAGATGATAGTTGCCCAGAATATCAGGATTTAGGGACTAAAGAACTACTAGAAGCAATTAAAGAGAAACTTCAACAAGCCCAAGAACAGTATCGGAAACGGTTTAATGAGATTCACCCAGATTGTATTAATTGTGTACAAAATTGCTGTACAACACCTTTTTTAAATTGCACCCCTTTTTATCCAGAAGATATAATTTATTATATGTTGTGTGATAAAGTGGTTCCAAAAATTCCTAAAGGGCTTAAGCACTGTATGTTCTTTAATCAAGGATGTACTCTTCCAATGACTTTACGACCACATGTTTGTATTGAATATAAGTGTATTTATCAAAACGACTCAGAGATTAACTACTTAGCAGAGGTAACAAATCAGGCAATTATATATCTTTTAGCTGTAGCAACTAAGGATTTTTCTGGTTGGAGAGGTCAGTACACAATAGAAGATAAACCATCGTTAAAACAATTAGGGGCTGTAGCAGGTCAAACACATGATAGGTTTAATCGACGCTGGGATATAGAAAACCCTATTGACGATCTATTGATTCTATATGGGTGTAGGCTGTAACACAGATTGCTAAATGGGTAAAATTATATCGCACCCTATAGACAAGTTTGTTATAATCACCGCCACATCACCTAAGTAATCAAATTTTAAAATAAATCCAGAAATAGTTAAGTTTTTGAATTTGTGAGTTCTTGAGTTTTTTGCTGCCTTTTGCAGTCAGGAGTGTATTGATGAGTAATAACAGACGTCCAACAAAGTGCCGTGCACAAAAGATAGGTAAAGTTAATGTGTTAAAGGTGACGGGCCGTCTCACACCAGATGAAAACGATGATGTCATTTTAAGTACTGTAAAACAGTTAGCTGAGATTGGTGAGAAAGATTTTCTTATTGATCTAAGCTCAGTTAATTATATAAATAGTACTGGGGTTGGGACACTTATTCATTGTTATCGGCTAGCTCAAGGTAAAGGAGGTAGCTTAAAAATACTTAATCCTTCCCAAAGCGTTACCCATATTATTCAAGTATCAAAGCTAGATAGTATTTTTGAAGTATTTCAAGATCAACAAATTGCTATTGATAGCTTTAATGAAGAATCTGCATCAGATGCACCCAAAAAAGGACGTGTTCGTAAACAAACATTTGAAGAAGAATAAACAACTTAAACATATAATCTATAAAATAATCTTAAGTATATTGTACTGGCTAGTAGCCCTTTATCTATAAGGCTAGCTTGTTTTAGTTTAAGAAACGCTTTTGTTGTTTTATTGTTTACCTGTTAAGCATAGCCTTTTGGGTTGTTCGTTAAATTAAAAAACCTCAAAAAATAGAGTATATTCCTAGTTATTAACTACTTCGTACATGACTTATAAGAAACAAGTTTTTAAGTTTTTTAAGTTTTGGCTCAAATAAAGGGAAGTGTATGGGATTAATACAAGAATTCAAAGAATTTGTTAACCGTGGTAATGTGGTTGATTTAGCTGTTGGCGTAGTAGTAGGTGCTGCTTTTGGCAAAATTGTTTCTTCATTAGTTGCAGATATTATTACTCCAGTAATAGGTTTAGCCGTAGGAGGAGTAAGTTTTAATTCTTTAAGTATAAGACTAGGTGGTAGTGATCCTGCAAAACCTGTGTTACTTAATTATGGTAATTTTTTGCAAACCATATTTGATTTTCTTATAGTTGCTTTTGCCATATTTATGTTTGTTAAAGTAATAAATAACCTACAAAAGAAAAAAGAAGAAGTTCCTGCTACATCACCAGCACTTTCCAAGGAAGAAATCTTGCTTGGAGAAATTCGAGACATTCTTAAAGATATGAAAAAATTATAGGGTTATGTTCACTAAGTAACAAAAATAGTTTTAATTTGCTAGTAATAGTTAGTAGTTTGAGATAAAGAAATTATGTATAAGCGGCCAATGAATATAGCCCATAGAGGGGCACGCGTTTTAGCTCCAGAAAACACTTTGGCTGCCTTTAGAGTTGCTCAACAATTGGGAGCAGATGGAATAGAACTAGATGTTTTTTTGTGTTCTTCAGGAGAATTGGTTGTTACTCACGATGATGACTTAAATGTTTTGACTAGTACCATAGGGCGAGTTTCTAATAGCCCTTTAGCTTTATTAAAAGAATTAGATTTTGGTTCCCATTTTAGCTCACAATTTGCTAGAGAACAAATACCAACATTACAAGAAGTCATAGACTCATTAGGCCAAACAATGTTTGTTAATATTGAGGTTAAAACCCTTTCTCTAAAGCCTGTTGCTGAAGTTTTGGCCCTTGCTGAACTGATTTCAAAAAATAATCTCTACCACCGAGTTTTGGTTTCTTCATTTAATCCATTAGTCTTATATCACTTAAAAAAAATAGCTCCTAACATTGCTAAAGGGCTACTTTTTGAGTTTCGTTTACCTATTTATCTAGGGTCGCTTAGCTCTACAGTATTAAAATTACAAGCCTTACATCCTGACAAAAAATTGACTGATGAAAAGTTAATACTTCGGGCAAAAAGGTTTGGTTATTTAGTAAATACTTGGACAGTAAATGAGATAGATGAAATGCGACGATTAATTTATTTAGAAGTAGATAGCATTATTACTGACTACCCAGAACGGCTTAGGCAAGTTTTTTTAGAAGAAAAACTTATTTAGCTACTTATTTTCTAAAAGAAGGGCGAACCTATGTGTTCGCCCTTACCTTTCATTATTCCCAATAATGTCTACTTTAAATTTATTTTTTTAACCAACCTAATTAAGAATAAACACACTACACCACCGAAAATATCTAATAGGCTATCTTCTAAAGAAGCATTACGGTTTCTAATAAATGCTTGATGATACTCATCAAGTAAGGCAAGGGAAACTACTGTAATTAATGTATAGCCAAACCATTGTAATCGCCAGAGAGTTTCTTTTGCTGCAAAAATACCAAAAACTAAAATAGCAAAAATACCAAATTCGCTAAAATGAGCAAACTTGCGAGTGATTATGTGAATAAAATGTATTGTTGCTATGTTTAAGGAAGGAAATAGGGTTTGTAACCAACACTCAATAAAAGGGGCTGTTTTACTGGCACTAAAATGTGTGCTAGAAAAATTGCTAATTACTAACATCCAAGCAAAAGCTATTAGAAAAAACAGGGGTTTACTTGGTCGATATTTCCAGGTCAAAATTATACTACAGGGTGTTCTACGACTGGTTCTTCCCGATATTGGAGTTGGTAAAGTTTATAGTAAATACCACGTTTAGCTAGTAATTCTTGATGATTGCCTATTTCACGCAATTGTCCTTTATGCATTACTATAATCTTATCTGCACTTTGAATAGTAGAAAGTCTGTGAGCAATAATTACTGATGTACGGCCAGTAAGTAATTTTTTAACGGCATCTCGAATCAGGATTTCTGTTTCTGTGTCAATAGATGAAGTCGCTTCATCTAAAATTAAAACCCTAGGGTCAAAAGCTAGTGCGCGTGCAAAAGAAAGTAGTTGACGCTGCCCAACAGATAAAGTTGAACCGCGTTCAGTTAGTTCTGATTTATAGCCATCTTTAAGTAAAGAAATAAAATTATCTGCATGAACCTCTTTTGCAGCTTCTAGCATTATAGCTTCACTAATTGATGTGTTACCCAAAGTAATATTATTAGCGATATTACCAGAAAATAGAAAAACATCTTGTAAGACTATTCCAAAAACTTGACGTAATTCTGCTAGGTCTAACTCTCGAATATCTACGCCATCAAGTAAAATCTGCCCTTTTTGAATATCATAAAAGCGCATTAGCAGGCTAGAGATAGTAGTTTTTCCTGCACCAGTATGGCCAACAATCGCAATAGATTGACCTTGTTCAATACGAAAAGATAAATCTTTTAATATCCAATCTTCATCTTTGTAGGCAAACCAGACATTACGAAATTCTATTGCGCCACGAATTTTGGCTAACTTTCGAGGTTTATCTGGAGAGGTAATAGTAATAGGTGTGTCAATTAGGTTAAAAATTCTTTCTGCCGAAGCCATAGCAGCTTGCAAAATATTATATTTCTCGCTCAAATCCATTATTGGTTCATAAAAACGTTGTGTTGATTGAATAAAGAAAATCAATGCTCCTAGTGTTAGGACACCAGAAAGGATTTGATTGCCACCATACCAAATTATTATGGCTGTCCCTAATGTGCTAACCCAACTAATAGCAGGGTAAAAAACTGCATAATAGAAAATAGTATCAACATTTACCTGACGATGTTCGGCGTTTATTACCTTAAACTGCTCAAACTCGCGAGCCTCTCGGTTAAAGAGTTGTACAATGGACATCCCCATAATATGTTCTTGTAGAAATGAGTTTAATCTAGCGATTTTTACTCTTACTTTGCGAAACCCAACAGAAGCATTTTTTCTAAACCAAGCTGTTACTACAATCATCATTGGTAGGACAACCAAAATGGCTATTGCTAGTCGCCAATTAACTAAGAAAAGAAATACTAAAATACCTACTAGGGTAAGTACATCACTTACTAAAGCTACAAACCCAGAAGTCATCAACTCATTTAATGAGTCTACATCGGTAGTTAGTCTGGTTATTAAACGCCCTACAGGGTTTTGATCATAAAATTGTAAAGGGATTTTTTGAAACTGAGTAAATATATGCTTACGCATATCTCTCATTATATATTGTCCCATTGAATTAAGAATAACTGTTTGTAAATAAGAAAGGATAACCTCTAAGATTAGTATAAGCAAATAGAGTAAGGTAAAAAACATTAAGGCTTCGGTTATGTTTGGTTTATAACCAAATGTTTGAATTAAATCTCTGGTGGTACGCGAAATTAATGATAATTGTGCT
>JAHFUF010000645.1 GCA_023265235.1 Blastocatellia bacterium | reverse complement strand
ATAAAGATTTTCAAAACGAGTAAATTGTTTAATAAAAGCAAGCTTTACCGTGTCAATGGGACCATTTCGTTGTTTACCAATAATAATGTCTGCTTGGCCTTGGTTTTCTTCTGTTGGGTTATAAATCTCCTCACGATAAATAAACATAACTACGTCAGCGTCTTGTTCTATGCTATTATGCGTAATAATATTATTTGCAATAAAGTTATGAAGCCCATCAACAGTTAAATCATAAACATCTGAAATACCATCAGGTTCTATTGACGTTATTTCATCCCAGTAGACATGGCTTTCTGCTAAAGCAGAAAGTTCTTTAGATTGGACTACTTCAGCCAATCTAAGTGTTCTTTCGCGGCTGAGGTTTTGTTTATAGAGACTACTTCCAGAATAAGCCACTCCCAAAGACGCTTGAAGTTGTCTTTGAGATAGTCCCATAGTCACTACTGCTGGCAGGGCTAATTTTTGCCACACCTCAGCAGGTAAAATATCACGGTTTGTATTAGCTGACTGACATGCTAAATGACTTAGAATAGATTGCATATGTAGCGGTTTGTCTTGAACTATTGCCCCAACTTTGTTTAAGAATTGCTCAGCATCAGGTTTACCACTTATTGTTATGTGATATTGGGTACGTCCTTTGTTTTTCTGCTCATGACAAGATAGCTTAGCATTTATTCCTAGACGTAATAATAAAGATTGAACATTAGAAGCTAGCTCTATACTGCTAGAAGCATAATAAATAGCAGGGTAATGATTCTTTTCTGTATAAGATTTAATACATCCATCTGTTGCCCATAAATGACGCAAAAACCGAGTAATGCCTTCTGTAGATTGAGCAAATACTTCTTTAGGGACTCGTTTTTCATAGGATCTAAGGCCAAAAACTCCTAATTGGTCTAGCCAACTGGTAATAGGATTTCGCTTGTTGTGGGTAAGCTTTTCTTTAGCAGATAAGTAAACTTGATAGTAACTGCGTTCTTGTTTAATGCGAGGTACTATTTTATCTGCAAAAATTTCCTTGGCTAAATTGGCTACTAATTCAGCTAAACTAAGATCCTTAGTTGTATATTGGATTGAATGATGTGGAAGCGTACAGCCATCACCAATGAGATGCCCTAGAAGGGCTAATTCTGCATCAGTCATAGTGGTTTTATTTGCTTCAGGTAGTTGTCTTGGCAATGCTATACGACTATTAGTCGTTAATTCATCAAGACGTTGCCACCCATTTGTAGTAAGAAATTTATGGTTTGCTGTAGCGCGAATACTTCTTCCTAGTCTAGTAGTAAGTTTATAAACAGGTTTTTGTCCAGTAGTAAAAGCATTGGTTACAACACTAGGCTCTAACTGCCAAGTACTAGTATTTAGTGCTAAAACTTGGAAATCTTTTTTTCCAACTAATTCTTTGATAGAACAGTATTGTCTTTGATCTGGCAGATAGATTAAGGTTTCACCGCTAAGGCAGCCTGATTCTCTCAAGTCTGCTAAGTGGGGGCGGTGATCAGTTCTAGCTTCTGGGGCGCGGGATAGCTGACTAAGAGCTACTAGAGGGACATCTAGCTCCTTAGCTAGCCCTTTTAGATCACGAGAGATTTGAGAAACCTCTTGTTGACGGTTTTCTATTCTTCCTCGTCCTCTTACTAGTTGTAAATAATCGATAATAAGTAAATCTAAACCATGTTCAGCCTTTAATCGTCGGGCTTTAGCACGCATTTCTAAAATAGAAATTCCTGCTGTATCATCAATAAAAATCCTAGATTGCGAAATAGTTTGTAGTCCTGCTCCAAGTCTGGCCCATTCTTCGCGATTAAGATAGCCTCCTCGTAATCTATGTGCATCTACTTGAGATTCTGAACAAAGCAAACGAGAGACTAAGGCTTCTTTAGTCATTTCTAAGGAAAACACTCCAATGACTTTATCTGCTGCTACAGAAGCGTTTTGAGCAATACTTAAGCCAAATGCGGTTTTTCCAACTGAGGGACGAGCAGCAATAATTATTAGATCAGATCGCTGTAACCCATTAGTAAGGTTATCGAGTTTTGTAAAACCTGTTGGGATTCCTGTCATTAATTCAGGACGGTGGGACATTTTTTCTACTAGTTCTAACTGTTGTCTAGCGACTTCTGAAATGCTAACAAACCCTGTACGAATACGAGCATCAGCAATCTCAAAAATCATTTTTTCTGCTTCATCAAGGATTTCATAAGGATCGTTTTCTTGATCCATACAGGTATGAATAATTTGATTAGAAGCAGTAATTAGACGGCGCATTATGCTTTTGCCTTTGATGATTTTGGCATAGCTTTCAATATTAGCCATGCGAATTGCTCCATCTAAAAGGCTAGCTAGATAAGCTACTCCGCCAATTTGCTCTAATTCTGATGTGCGAGATAATTCTTCTTGTAATGTGATTATGTCAATAGCCTGTGCAGTTTCAGAAAGTATTAGCATTTTTTCATAAATACGGCGATGTGACTCAAAGAAAAAATCATCTACTTTGAGCATTTCTATTGCTTGATTACATAAACTACTATCAAGCAAAATCGCTCCTAATATTGCACGTTCTGCTTCTAAATTATGAGGTAAAGAGCGTTCTAAAGTTAGATCTTTACTAGCATTTGCAGAAGATGGTTTAGATGGGTTTACCATTGATATAATATCCTTTAGAGAGTAGAAAGAAACGCATATGATATATCGAGCTAGCTATTTGGAGCAAACTATCTACCGAAAAACTTTTACAGGCAACTTAAGAAAATAGGTAAAACTCACTTGACATTTAACACTTTAGAAGAGTACACTCCCGCCTTCCTGATAAATTTGGGCGGTTGGCTCAGCGGTAGAGCATCGGTTTTACACGCCGAGGGTCACTGGTTCGAATCCAGTACCGCCCATCAAATTCCTTAATTATAAAAAGCAGCTTAACAGGCTGCTTTTTTTGTTTTACCTAACTCCTAGCATCCAACCTTTATTAAATTCCTATTACCTAACTAGCTCAATAGCTCAACACTTAAACTCTAAGTTCAGGGTTGTTTAATTGTCTTAGCTTGTCTTAAGCCGCAAAGCGGCGAAATAATTGTAGCCCTGGGCGTAAGCCCTGGGTTTACAATGAGATAGAGACAAAGCCCCAACGGGGCGAAAGAATAAATAATAAGATCAGGTATTTATAAGACTATTCTTTCGCTACTTCGTAGCTTAAAAATCTAACCTACTGAAAACCCAGGGCTTACGCCCAGGGCTACAACTATTTCGCCCTTCCAGGGCTTTCGGAATTTTGAAAATTAAACAGCCCTGCTCTAAGTTATTATTTAACTTGTTATTTAATTTGGAGGAAACTATGGGAATAATAGATCTCTATTCCTTTCGTGCAAGAATCGCACTAGTGCTTGTACTTACTTTAGTGGTTGCTACTGGAGTACTCTTTGCATTAAACCAATGGGCAGAACGAACAGTTGTTAATAAAGTAGAAGCCCAACGTACTGAATTTGCTAAAGCAATAAATTTTGCACAACTTTCACTAACCAGTAATGAATATGTGAGAACATTTCTTAAAGGGGAAATG
>JAHFUF010000644.1 GCA_023265235.1 Blastocatellia bacterium | reverse complement strand
CCAGCTATACAAAACCTGCAACATCATATTGGTCAAAATATGGTGTTAAAAATTGCAATGATTGCTTTGGTTTTAATTTTATGTATTGTTGGAGTTTGGTACTTTAAGCATTAGACATTACTTTATTATCCTATTTTATATTTACTCAAGTTTAGGTTATGAAAAAAACACAAAAAACAAATACAACAGAAACAATTTCCTCCACCCCAATTAATACAACTAGTGCTACAAACCCAACTAGCTTAAAAGGTAAACACTACTCAACGCAGGAAAATAAAGCTAAAGGCTCTAAAGTAATAAAGTCACAAAACTACCTGTGGATTAATTTACCAGCAGAGACATTTAAGCTACTTAGTATTTTTGCTATTATAGCCATTGTTGTTACAATAGTTTATTCCAATCACTTTAATAATACTTTTCACTTAGATGATACACATACAATCTTAGAAAACAGCTATATTAAAGATATTAATAACCTACCTTTGTTTTTTCGTGATGGCACAACCTTTAGCTCACTACCTAGTAACCAAGCCTATCGCCCAATTGTAACCACTAGTATAGCTTTTGATTATTGGCTAGGAAAAAGTTTAGAACCTTTTTACTTTCATCTCTCAATGTTCATTATCTTTTTATTCCAAGGCTTACTAATGATGTTTTTCTATTGGAAGATCTTGGATATTGCTATGCCAGGAAAATTAAATATTGTTCTATCTAGTGCAGCAACAGCTTGGTATTTGTTACACCCGGTAAATGCAGAGACGATTAATTATATTATTTCTCGTTCAGATAGTTATTCAACATTTTTTGTTATATTAGCTTTTGTTCTGTATATGTATTCGCCATTTTGTAAAAAATGGCACCTCTACCTAATTCCTGTAATATTAGGGGCTTTAACCAAAGAACCAGCAGTAATGTTTGCCGCACTGCTTTTTGTTTATCAACTTTGTTTTGAACAACAAGTTGACTTCAAAAAGATTTTAGAAAAGTTTGACAAACAAGAAATTAATAAAATTAAAACCACAATATGGAGTTCTTTACCTGCAATTTTGTGCTCTGGTGCTATGGTGTTATTTTTAGCCATTATGAGACCAAAAACTTACACTCCTGGCGGAGTTTCTCTAATTAACTACCTAATTACTCAGCCTTATGTAATTTGGCATTATGTTGTGTCGTTGTTTTTCCCTTTATGGCTTTCTATTGATAGTGATTGGGCACCTTTTTCAACAATAGCAGATGTACGTATTTTAATAGGTTTTGGCCTTCTTGCTCTATTAACTTACTTAATAGTTTTAACTTCACAAGAGCAAAAATCACGTCCAATTTGTTTTGGTATTATGTGGTTTTTATTAGCGTTGCTTCCTACTTCGGTAGTCCCCTTAGCAGAAGTCTTAAATTACCACCGACCTTTCTTTCCTTATGTAGGGTTAATATTAGTAGTATTTGTGTATTTAGCATTATTTTTGTCAAAATACGAATTTATCTCCTCTAAACAAACGTTAAAGCCTGCTGTTCTTTGTTTGTTAATATTAATAATAGGTGGGTATGCTGTAGGTACTCACCTGCGTAATAAGCTTTGGGCAACAGATGAAGCCATTTGGCAAGATGCTACTATTAAAAGTCCAAAAAATGGACGGGCTTTAATGAGCTATGGGCTAGTATTAATGGGTAAAGGAGATTATGTAAATGCAGAAAAATATATGATGAGTGCGTTAGAATTTACCCCTTATTATGCTTATCTACATGTCAATATTGGTATTCTTAAAGAGGCTATAGGACAAGCTACTGAAGCAGAAAAGTACTTTCAAAAAGGGGTTGAATATGGTGGAGTTTATCCAACAGTTTTCTTTTTTTATGCACGCTTTCTGAAAAACCAAAATCGTTTACCTGAAGCAACAGAGAAGCTTATTAAAGCCCTAGACTTAGCCCCTAACCATGTGGATTCACAACGAATGCTTATGGAGATTTACCAGCAACAACAAGATTTTGTTAGACTAGAGGTTTTAGCCAAAGAAGTATTAAAACAAACTCCTAATAATATAGAAGCCAAATTTTACCTTCAGGCAGCCCAAAACAAACAAAATCCATTAGAAACAGCTAAACTACAGGCTTATGCTGCTAAAAACCCTCAGTCAATGTTAGATTTAAGCTTAAAATACTACCAAGCCAATAAGTATCAAGAGTGTATTGAAGCTGCTAATGAAGCAATAAAACTTAACCCAAATTATGCTGAGGCTTATAATAATATATGTACAGCCTATAATGGCTTAAAAGAGTGGGACAAAGCCATTCCTGCTTGTCAACAAGCAATAAAACTTAAGCCTGATTTTCAATTAGCTAAAAATAATTTAGCTTGGGCATTAGAAGAAAAGAAAAAACAATAGTTAGTCTAAGTTAGTCTAAATATGTTCTACAATTTTTCTAAATTCTTTTGTTATATACCCTATTAATTAGACATTATCGGTAATAACAAAAAGTAGGGGCGAACCTATGTGTTCGCCCTTCTTAAACAATAGACAAAGAGGGCGAACACATAGGTTCGCCCCTACATTTGTGTGATGTTTTATATTTTTCATTAATTTACAAAAAATATTTCCTTATTTCCGATAATATCTATTATTCAAAACTTAAGCTTTTTAATCGATGATAGCTCATCAATATGTTAGAATATCGTGTGTTTTTCTTTGTCATCTTTGTCGTCATTATTGGGAAAATTGTCCCAACTTTAATTGAAAAATAAAAAAACTAGCAAAATCTTTTGGGCAAACGCGCTAAAATCAATTTATTTCTTAAATTATTTTCGGAGAGCAATAATGTCACTGTTTCGGTCTGTTTTGACTTCAATAGAACCACTAATTAAAACTTTGGCTAAAACACATTTAATTAGTATTATCATAGTAGATACTACAAAAACTAAGTTAATCCAAGCAGGCACTGAATCAGTAGTGCAAACCGAATCCTGTATTAATGCTTTATGGGAACATGCACAGCATCAGAAGTCTGTTAGTTTTGATCGTATTATTGATGGTTGTTATATTTCTGCTAATAAGCTTTACGACAACGAAAATAATATGTGCCTGCTAGCATGTATGTCTCGTACAGCAGAATCTGCTCTCTCAGACCAGTTGCAAAGCGAATTATTGGACTCTTTAACACGTACACTACAAAGTTGCTTGCAATGGGCAGGAACACAACGTTCTGCAATTTTAGAATTAATGGAAAAATATGAAGAGCTTACTTTACTTTATGATATTAGTGAACGCCTAGGAGCGTTACCTAGTTTTGATGAAGTAGCTAATGAGATGTTAAAAGAAGCAACATCACGAGTAAAATGTAAAGCTGGCAGACTAGTCCTAGTAGAAGAAGATGGTAGCTATCAAGAACGATTATTCTCTAGTAAAGATAGCCTTATAACACAATCTTCAATTATTTATCACGGCAATCAGGATACTGCTAGATTTTGTTTAGAAAAACCTATCACCCAAATAGTAAATGATCCAACTCAAGACAATGGCAATGGTTTATCCTCATTAACTCAATTACATGTACCTGTTTGTTTGAAA
>JAHFUF010000643.1 GCA_023265235.1 Blastocatellia bacterium | reverse complement strand
ACCTAGCATCTACTTCTTTGCCATAGCATTGTTCTGGGGACATATAATGAGGAGTGCCAACAACAAAACCTTTACGAGTAATATTTCCTTCTATTTCATTATGAGAGGTCTCTTTAAATTTCGCGATACCAAAATCAAGCACTTTTACTACTTCCTGACCATCATCTAAATGAAGAAAAATGTTTTCTGGTTTTAAGTCACGATGGATAATTTTACGTTTATGTGCAATCGCAGCAGCAGCAGCAATTTGTTGGATAACTTCATTAGCTTCTTTAATAGCAAAAAACTTCTTTTCTTTTAACCTTTGCCTTAATGTAGTTCCTTCTAAATATTCCATTACTACATAGACCAGGTTTTCAATTGTGACCCCAAAATCCATAACAGCAATGGCATTAGGATGACGTATTTGCATTGCAGCATAAGCTTCACGTCGAAAACGTTCTATTGTGCTAACCTCACTAGTAGAGTTACCATGCATAATTTTTAATGCAACTGGTACATTTAATTGTATGTGCGTACAACGATAAACTGCGCCTGCTCCGCCTTTAGCAATCAATTTGTCTATTTGGTATTTATTATCAATCAAGCGTCCAATCATATCGTCTTTGCTTTGGACAAAAATGAGCCTTTGCCCATCATATGGACAAAAAGCATTATTATCCTCAAAAGGACGATTACATTTAAGACATTGTTTTACCAAACTGGGGCTTCTTTCTAGGATTAAAGCAGTTTTTATGATTTAGCAAGAAAGTTTCTTAAATCCTATATCTATTTTGAGCTAGATTGAGTTTGCCTAGTAAATGATACTAGGCTATATATCAAAGACATCATCCATTTTTGCAATAAAACTACGCCAAACACCAATAATTAATACTGCTATGGGTGGTAAAAGAAAAACATTCATTAAATAATAATTATCTAAATAAGGGCCGCTTTTACCATCATCAAAACAGTAATAACCTATAGTTGTACCAAGTACTAAAGAAATTAAATAGCCTAACACCAAAAATGCTAGTGCATTTGAACGGCTAAAAGGTTGTTTAGGAGTTTCCATCATTTTAGTAACCGAAGGAACATCTGGCATATATGTATATTTCTCTAAAATATTTTGTAAATTCTGGTAGAGAAACTTAATACCAAAAACAAAAAGCAGTATTGCTAGGGTTTTAGTTATAATTGAGTCCAAAATCATAGGTTTAAGCAAAGCAACAATAAAGGCAGAGGTAAAAAGCGTAACAACAACCATAACAGCATGGCTACGGGCTTGTGATTCAAGACGTTCTTCTTCTAGCATTTCATCAACTACGCGATTGATACTAGAACGATAAGCATCTCGTTGAGTACGTAAGTTACTTTTGCGACGTTGATTACTAACTTGACTAGTGATTTGTTCTTCGCCACCTAAATCATAGAGTGTTTTTAGTTCTGAATTAGAAAGAACTCTATAAGCTTCACTTAAACGTGCAAATTCTTCATTAGCTTCTGGTGCAGTGCTAACATCTGGGTGACATTCCTTTGCTAGCTTGCGGTAGGCTGAGCGGATCTCCCCTTGGCTTGCTTTACGGGAGACTCCTAGTATTTGGTAGTAATCTGCCATAACTACTTCCTGATATTGATATTTATAAGCTAGACAGCCTCTATATTAGCTTATTGGATTATAACAAGCTAATTAGTATTGTGCATAAAAAATTTTAGTCAGTAGTTTAGCTTTACCAACATCAAAAATAATAAAACTTTACTCTCAACACTTCTAAAAAACACTTAGTTGGTAAGGATACAGGGTTGTTTAATTGTCTTAGATCGTCTTAGGTCTTAAGCCGCAAAGCGGCGAAATAATTGTAGCCCTGGGCGTAAGCCCTGGGGGTGCAATGAGATAGAGAAAAAGCCCCAACGGGGCGAAAGAATAAAACCTTGTAATACTTATTTTTCTGCCTTTGTTGCAGATAGGTTAATGTCTACCAGAGCTTTTTTAGTAGCATTAAGTAAGGCTTCTGGCCCAACAGGAGCACCAGTAGCTTTTTTCATCCACATATCAGGAGTAACTGTTCCTACTTTAGCCATTCTTTCAAACTCAGAACCAATGTTACCAGCTTTTTCCATTTGTTCTTCAATTTGAAAAGCAATTAAATGTCCAATAGGATAGTCTGGTAAATACATAAAGCTATCAATCATATGTGAGTAAATACCTAATAATACAACATCTTGCTGCTTAAAAACTGGAGCATAATACTTATTCCAGACATCTTTAGCAATTTTAACTGTGGCCTCTTTTAGCTGAGCAGGAGTAGCATTTGGATTATCATACATCCAATGCCAAACAGTCATATCAACTAAAGCAACTCCAGCAATTTCATAAGTTGCCCAAAAATCATTTAAGGTTTTTAAGGCTTGGCTTTTACTATCTGGTTTAGACAAACCTAATAATTCCAAGTCATGGCCTTGGAAAACAAAAGCTAGAGCTTCTGTAAAAGCTGTGTTTGGTACACCTTGCAACATATAATGGTCAATATTATTAAGCGAGAATGTTTGCTCAACATTATGTCCCATTTCATGTACTGCGATGTTAAAACCTTTATAGTTCATGCCCGTTTTCTCAACCCTAGTACGCAAATGAGCTTTTTCTGAACGCATTGCAGCACCCATTGCATGGCCAGAACCTCTTGCAGGATCTACTACGATGTTGTTAGCTAGGTATTCTGCTCGTTCTTTAGTAAAACCAAGGTTTATTAATAGGTTTGGCATATCTTTTTTATAAGCCTCTGCATTTGGGTAACGCTTGGACACAATTTCGTCCAGTTGCGGTTCGCTATAGGTTCCACGCTCTCTAAAGCCGTTGTACCAAATATCAAAAGGCTCTAATGGCCTACCTAATCGTGTAGATATTAATTTAGCTGTTTCAGCAACAAAAGGCGAAGAAACCACTTGTTCTAATATTGCTTTTACTCTTGTCTCTGGTAGTTCTCGATTTTCATCAAAACGCCGTGCAATCAAAGTTGGTGCAGTTGGTGAATAAGGATCAACTTTTCTAGCTGCTTGAAAAGTGGCTAATAATTGAGCATAGCGTGTGTTAGGTTCTGCTTTGTTTGTATATTCTGTTACTTTCTTAGCTGTTCCATCATTATCTTTAAGCGTAGTTGGTCTAACTTCGTTGGTGTAAGGGTTCCAATCTGCTCCTGGGTTGTCTACAACTACATCAGGAATGGTTTGATTAACAATATGTTCCATTACTCGCTGGATCATTTTTTGTTTAGCTAAAGCAGTTACCCCTTTGTCACTATAATTAGCTTTAATTTCATCCCTTAAGTTCCAATGGGAAAGTAACCTAAGTTTACTAGGAAAGATTCTCTCGCCTTTATCATCAACTAAATGATGCATCCAAATGTTATATTCAGAAATATAACGCTCCCCTTCAGACGAAGCTTTAGCGATATCTAGGTTTACTGATGAAGGAATACGTTTAGAAAATCTTTGTGCAAGTCGTGCTTCTGCCCACTCACGTCTTGACCATTTTTCCCCCTCTGTTAAACGCTGTTCTAGAGTGGTTAAAGGAAAATTAAGTAG
>JAHFUF010000076.1:9123-11811 GCA_023265235.1 Blastocatellia bacterium | reverse complement strand
TAATAATTATTTTTAGACAAATAATCTTTTTAAACTTAAAAAAACTTAGGAGAACAGAAAAATGCACACCTTACGGATGTCATTATTAATGTTTTTTTTCACATTAATGTCTATTTGTTTTTCCCTAACCCCTGAACTTTATGCACAGGTTAAATTTGACTCTAATATGCTTAGTGGATTAGAAGCTCGATCCATTGGCCCTGCCGTAATGAGTGGTCGAATAATGGCAATTGCAGGGGTTAATAGCGAGCCTAACACAATCTATGTAGGAGCAGCAGGAGGAGGTGTTTGGAAAACTATTAATGGTGGTACTACTTTTAAGCCAATTTTTGATAAATATACTCAATCAATAGGCGCGATTGCCATTGACCAATCAAACCCAAATACCATTTGGGTTGGTACAGGAGAGTCTTGCACTAGAAATAGTGTTTCTGTAGGCACAGGTATTTATAAAAGTACTGATGGTGGGGAAAATTGGCAATTAATGGGGCTGGAAAAATCTGAAAGAATTAGTACAGTTGTAATTGATCCTAAATCACCTAACACTGTTTATGTTGCAGTAGTTGGTGCATTATGGAATAGCAGCAATGATCGTGGGCTATATAAAACTACTGATGGAGGTAAAACTTGGTTAAAAATTTTATATGTTGATGAAAACACAGGTTGTTCTGATATAGCAATTGATCCCCAAGAACCCAATCGCCTTTATGCAGGAATGTGGCAATTTCGCCGTCAGCCTTGGTCTTTTTCCTCAGGTGGTGCTAGCAGTGGTTTGCACCGCAGTACTGATTCAGGTAAAACTTGGACTAAAGTTACTAAAGGCTTACCAGAAGGTATCCTAGGGCGTATTGCTTTAGATGTTGCCCCTTCTCGCCCCAATGTAATTTATGCCAATGTTGAAGCCAAAAAGACTGCTCTTTATCGTTCTGATGATTTGGGTGAAAGCTGGACAATGATGAATGCTGTAGACTTTAATGTCACAGTCCGCCCTTTTTACTTTAGTCATCTTCTAGTAGATCCCAAAGATTACAAAAAAGCTTTTAAGCTAGGTGTAAATGTTTCAATTACACGAGATGGAGGAACTAGTTTTAGCGAGTCTGGCGGTTTTCACTCTGATACACATGCACTTTGGATAGACCCAAATAACACTTCTAGAATGTTTCTTGGTACAGATGGAGGAGTTTATTTATCTAATGATCAAGGTGGCTCTTGGCATCATATAAGAAATCTACCTATATCACAATTTTACCGAATTAGTTATGACCAAGAGGTTCCTTATAACATTTATGGTGGGTTACAAGATAATAATTGTTGGTATGGGCCTTCAGATAACTCTGGTGCTATTACTAATAGTGATTGGCAAGTAACAAGTAGTGGCGATGGGTTTAATACCTTCCCTGATGCATTAGACAAAAATATTATTTATAGCCAATACCAAGGTGGAAATATTTTTCAATACCATAAAAACTCTCGTGATGTTAAAGCAATTAAGCCTTTTGCTAAAGAAGGTGAACCTAAATATCGATTTAATTGGAATGCTGGATTTTCTCCTAGTCAAAAAAATCCTAATATTATTTACGTAGGAGCACAATTTCTTTTTCGTTCTATTGATAAAGGCGAATCTTGGCAGCGAATTTCTGATGATCTAACAACTAATGACCCTAAAAAGCAACAACAAGAAGACTCTGGCGGACTAAGTAATGATAATTCTAGTGCTGAAAATCACTGCACAATTGTTAGTATTAAAGATTCTAAATTAGATGAAAATATTATTTGGGTAGGTACAGATGATGGTAATGTCCAAGTTAGTCGTGACGCGGGAAAAACCTGGACTAATGTAGCTAGTAATATTCCTAGCCTACCAGCTAATACTTGGTGTAGCAGTATAGAACCGGGATATAAAGACACATCTACTGCTTATGCTACCTTTACTGGTTATCAGACTGGTGATTTTAATACCTATGTTTACAAAACGACTGACTTTGGCAAAACCTGGCAATCTCTAGTAACTGAAGATATTAAAGGCTTTGCTAGGGTAATTCGAGAAGACCCTATTAACTCAAACCTTTTATTTCTTGGCACAGAGTTTGGGCTTTTCATTAGTGTTAATAGTGGAAAACAATGGGCACAGTTTACAGGCAAATTTCCTAGTAGTGTCCCTGTGTTTGACTTGGCTATTCATCCTCGTGAATCAGACTTAATTATTGCTACACATGGTCGAGGTGTTTATATTCTGGATGACATTTCGCCACTAAGACAACTTAGTACAGAAGTTTTAGAAAAAAATGCTGTTATTTTTGAGACTCGCCCTTCACAAACCAAGTTTTATAGTATTAGCGCGGCTTCTGATGGTAAACAAGATGAATTTTATGGTTCAACTTTAGCAGACGCTGTTTATATCACATACTATCTAAAAGAGCGTCATGTTTTTGGTGATTTTAAGGTAGAAATCTATAATGCTGATGGTAAATTAATGACAACTTTACCTGGAACAAAACGTCGTGGCTTAAACCGTATTATTTGGGCACCGCGACTTAAACCGCCTAAAGTATCTGCATCAGAAACCATTGTTACTGGTGCTTTAACAGGCCCAGCAGCCCCAGAGGGTACTTACACAGTCAAAATTATCAAAGGCGATCAAACCTATACAGGTTCGGTCAAATTGGTTAATGATCCCCGTATACCCTA
>JAHFUF010000076.1:0-9113 GCA_023265235.1 Blastocatellia bacterium | reverse complement strand
AAGATCGTAAGTTACAACAAGATAGTGTACTTAAACTCTATCGTCTACAAGAACGTTTAGCTTTTATCACTAGTATCATTACTAGTGCCCGGGATCAAGCAAAAGATCGAGCCAAAAAGCTAAAAGAAAATGATCCTCTAGGAAAAAGCTTAGACAGCTTTGCCAATCAGCTTAACAGCCTACATGAAACTTTAGTTGCTACTAAAGCAGATAGTTTTTATGGGATCAAAGGCGAAGAAAAATTACGAGAACGTATAGTAGATCTTTATAGTACAATTTCTGTTTATGGTGGTCGCCCAACAATATCACAGCTTGAACGCGTTCAAAGCATTACCAGTGAAGTAGAAAAAGGTAACAAAGACTTTGAAATCATTATTGGTAAAGAGCTAGAAGGGTTAAACAATAAATTAAATACTAAAAAAATAGATTTGATAAAATTGCTTACCCAAGAAGAATATGACAAAAAAACAGCAGAAAACCAATAGCTACTATTCCATAGGAGAATAATTTCTCCTATGGCCAATTACTTATGAAAAATAGAAAATCTTGGCTTATATTATTAAGTACCTTGGTATTTGCTTATGCATTTGCTTGGGTGTTTCTTACACCATTTTGCGGTTTAGTTTTTCATTGTGGTTGTACATGGTTATGGGCGGGTGCTGCAGAAAAGTGTATTGGGGCAATGGATGGGGCTTGTAGCCAACACACTTGTCCCTGGTGTGATGATGGGAAGCTAGGAATGATGATTCCATTTGCATTTATGCTTTTAGGTCAAACTACTGCCATAGTCTTTGCGTGGTGGAAATATCGTTTTAGTGCTATAGCACAGCTGGTTTTTCAAATAATAGTTGGAATTGTGGCTTTTCTCTTTTCAGGTTATCTAGAAGCTGTAATTCATGGATGGATCAAAAATTACCCTCGCTAATTATATTGATTATATCCCACTTAAAATACACAACACGATATCATTAAAAAAAATAAACGCCGAAGAAAACACTTTCTTTCCTCGGCAACATATCTAATAAAGCTTTTGATTTTTACAAATAAATGTCTAGATCCATTAAAGAATCTATATCAAAATCAAAGTGCATTTCTGGAAAAACTTGAAGTTTAGGTAAGTTTTTAAGCTTAGGCAAGTTTTTAAGCTCAGGTACTACAATGACTTTCCCATCAAAAGCAGGTAGAGATCCTAGAGGAAAATCTGAAGGAAATTCAAAATTAAAATTTTCCCCTACGCTAGCTTTTGGTTCTAGGTTGGCTCGTAGTTCTACACGCTGACGGTTGCGAAATACTGTTAAACGTACTTCTCCAGACTCTATCTTGTTAATTTCTCGGCGTAAATCTCCAGCATGATTAATAGCTACACCATTAACCTCTATAATTACATCTCCAGCCAATAGTCCAGCCTTAGCACCAGCACTATCTTCAGAAACATTAGAAATTAATGTGCCTTTACCTTTTTCTAGGCCAAAGTATTTACCTAATTGTTCTGTTAATTCTTGGGTTTGTACTCCTAAACGAGCACGCCCAAAAGAAAAATAATGCCAGTTTAGATCACCTCTTTCACGGCCTTCAGTACGAGCTTTTTCTATTTCTGCTTTATATGTTTCTCCTCTACGACGAGATTCTTCTAAAGCTTTTTTACGTGACTCTTTACTTAATTCTAAAGCCTTTTTTAGCTCTTCAGCGTTTTGGCCATAACCATAAGCATAAAAATTATCTGAACTAGATTTTTCTAATGTAAAACTTAATTGTTGAGTATTACCATCACGAATAACCTTTAAGCTAGAGGATTTACCATAATCTAGGTCTTGTAGTCTGCTACGCAAGTCTCTATGAGACTCTATAGCTTGACCATCTATTTCTATAATCACGTCACCAGCCTTTAAGCCAGCGCGATCTGCTGAACTATCTTTAATTACATCACGAACTAATACTCCGCGTTTTTCACCTAATTTGAGGCTCTCGACTCGTTCCTTTGTAAGAAATCCAGCAACAATGCCTAAACGTTTACCTCCTAAGACAATTGCTACTTTGGATTTACCTTTATCTAGTTTTTCTATTTGATTCTCTGTTTGTGCTTGCCCTACAGATTGCAAACCAAGTATTAGACTAAGAGCAAACACTAATCCAAGTTTTGTAGGCTTAAACATAAGACTCTCCTTAACACTTTAATTATTTTTTGGGGTTTGGTTAGTTTTCACGAAGAAAAAGCTTAAAAGTTCCGCAAAATGCCTAAAGAGTATCACCAGCATTTATATAAATGTTTACTTAAATTTATATAAGTAGCTACTTAGAAACTACCCGGTACTAAGTATTTACTTTTAATGAGCACCTACCTAGAATGCACTAGTATGAGTTTATATAATCCCTATCTCTATTCATTAGCACTAAGTAATATGATATATAGCTTAAGTATTTTTATATTTCCAAGTTTGACTGTTTGACTTAAAATATAATTTACCAACAAAAGCTGTAAACCGCCCCAACATAAAAACTTGTAAGTAGTAAGCTAGTATTACCTCGTCAAATTACTTAACAACACTTGCCTTTTTCAGTATTGAAAAAGTGTTTTGAACTTTTGTGCTAAAAGTCTTATGCCATAAGCATGGCAGATGTTTTTTTGCCAAAATATTTCTCTTAAAATTCTAAAAACTTTTTAAGCTAAGCTAATCTAAGGAGAAAACAATGAAGTCATTGAAAGTTTATGTTTTAGGGTTCTTTGTAGTAATTTGTGTTTTGATCAATGTGGTTACTTATAAGGTAGAAGGTCAATCTGGTCCTACTGAAGCACCTGCAGCGTTTGACAATCAAACCAATGGTTTAGTTCCACAAGCCACTTTTGAAGCAGATAGAGATACTTTTGCAGAACAAGAATTTATTGCTGATGGGTTAGGCCCTGTTTATAACGCTCAATCCTGTGGCGAATGTCATCAAAACCCTGTTACGGGGGCTATTAGTCAGATTACAGAACTGCGTGCAGGCCGCTTTGATGGTGTCAACTTTACAGAAGCTGCCGGAGGGTCACTTATTAACGATCGCGCTATTGATCCTTCTATTCAAGAACGTGTAGCTGATAGTAATAATGTCCGTACATTTCGTAGTTCCCTTAATGTTTTAGGAGATGGTTTTGTTGAAGCAATTTCAGACAATACCCTTATTGCTATTTCACAACAACAACCAATACAAAGTATTGGATTAATTAGAGGCGAAGTTATTCGTGTGCCTGTGCTAGAAGCCAATAATGCATTGCGTGTAGCACGTTTTGGTTGGAAAAATCAACATGCTAGCCTTATATCATTTGCTGCTGATGCTTATTTAAATGAAATGGGTATCACTAGTCCTTTACAACCAACAGAAAATACTTCCAATGGTAATTCTATTGCAGCCTTTGACACAGTTGCTGATCCTGAAGATGATGGAGACGATATAATTGCTTTTGCTCGCTTTATGAGAGCATCTAAAGTACCTCCACGCGATACACAATTAGCTGCAACTGCTGATGCTCGGGCCGGTTCACAGATCTTTGATCAAATTGGTTGTGCTATTTGCCATGTTCGCAATATCACTACTGCTCCTGTAGGAACAGTAATTAATGCTGGTCAATTCACTGTACCAGCAGCATTAGGTAATAAAGTCATCCATCCATTTAGCGACTTTTTGTTGCATGATGTTGGCACAGGTGATGGTATTGTGCAAAATGGTGGGCCTTCAACAAGAAACAAATTAAGAACACCTCCTCTATGGGGAGTACGTTCACGTAGCCGTTTAATGCATGATGGTGAAGCACTTACCTTTAACGATACTATTTTACGTCATCGTGGAGAAGCTACAGCAGTAACCCTACTTTATTTGACACTTAGCTCAACGCAAAAAAATCAGCTTTCTACATTTCTTAGATCATTGTAAGGCAGACTCTTAGAGAGTGTTTGTAAACATATGATTTATGAAAATTAAAAACTAAATTTCCCTATAACTCATAAAGGTTGGTGATTATTAAATCGCCAACCTTTATGCATTGTATGACTAAAATTAGGGTTTAGTTAATTTAGTTAATTTAGTTAATTTGGTATTGTGTAGCAAAGGTTTCCTGATAACGATGTAACTCTGTTTCTATCTTATCTTGTGGCCAGTTAAGTTCTTGGCTCATAAGCTTAGCTACACTAGGAGCAACACTTAATCCCTGATCAGCACTAAGAAAAGCTATGCGAGTACGACGAACCAAAAAATCATCCAAGCGTGTTGCTTGCTCAGCACGAATACAATAAACGACTTCTGCTTGGATAAAGGGAAGCTTTGGAGTTAGACGAGCAAACAAACTAGGTTTTTCAGTAACAATCTTTAACACTTCTTCAGCATTAGTACCATAATCTTCTACTAAATGATCCGCTATAGTTTTGTCTAGTCCTAGTTTTTCAGCCTTAGCACGTATTTGCATCTGGACAGACTCCAAAGTTTGCTCAGAAGTAAACCCACTTAAAAATAGTTTATCAGTAATAGTCTCTTTAACATCTTGAACCAGCTTACGTGTTTTCATGTTCGTAATAACAAAACTCATCAATTGATTAGCCATTAACCTGTAGGTAGTTAATTTACCTCCAGCAATAGAAATTAATCCTGAGTCACTTTCAAATATACGGTGTTCACGGGAAATATCTTTGGTCGATTTGCTGCCTTCATCAATAAGCGGGCGTAGTCCTGCATAGCTACTTAGAATGTCTTGACTAGTAAGTTTAGCCATAGGAAAGACTCTGTTTGTTGATTCAATAATGTATTTAATATCTTCAGAAGAGGCAACTGGAGAATCAATACTACCGTTGAAGTCTGTGTCCGTTGTACCAATAATAACCCCCTCGTACCAAGGGATAAAAAACAGTGACCGACCATCATTATAAGCTGATTCAAAAAGCAGTGCTTGTTCTGAAGGAATACGTGAACGAGCTATAGTAATATGAACACCTTTAGCTGGACGAACCTTGCTATTTGTTTGAGGTTCATCGACTTGGCACATTTTATCTAGCCAAACTCCAGTAGCGTTTATTACTTGTTTAGCACGAATTGAAACCTCTTGGTTATTGATTAAATCCTTAGCTTTTGCTCCAACAACAAAATTTCGTTCTTTAATTAAGTCTATGGCTTCTATGTAATTACAGCAAGTAGCATTGTAGCTAGCGGCAGATTTTGTTACTTCTATTACAAGCCTTGCATCATTGGTTTGGCAGTCCTGATAAATAAAACCTAAATGTAGCCCTTCGCTTAGTAACATAGGCACCATTTGACAGGCTTTTTTTGCACTAACCCTTCTATGAAACTTAGAGTTTTTTACTAAAGAGACAATATCATAAAGCCAGAGGCCAGCAAAAACCATTAATCCATGCCCCCAACGATAAACAGGAACTAAAAAAGACAGAGGTTTTACTAAATGAGGGGCTAATTCTTGCAGTAATGCTCTTTCAGCACAAGATTCATAAGTAACACGAAAATTACCTTGAGCAAGATAGCGTAGTCCACCATGAATAAGCTTTGAGGAACGACTAGAAGTCCCAATTGCATAATCCCCTCGCTCAATTAAAGCTACCTTTAGCCCTCTAGATGCAGCATCTTGAGCGGCACCAACACCAGTTATTCCGCCGCCTATGATTAGGATATCAAAAGTCTCTTGTTGTAGTTTTTTTATTGCTATATCTCTTGGCTCAAGTGCTAACTTTGTCATTTTATTAGTTTCCCTGGATTGAGTATTCCTTGAGGGTCAAAAACCTGTTTCACGCTATTTAATGCTGCAATTGCAAGCTTGCCGTGTTCACGTTGTGCCCAGGGGGCATGGTCACGACCTACGCCATGGTGATGAGAGATTGTCCCGCCATTAGCTAGAATTGCGTCAGATGCAGCCTTTTTCACCCCTTGCCATTGCTCTGTTTCAGCGTCTTTTGCTTGTTTAGCCATAAGCGTAAAATAAAGCGACGCACCATCGTGATAGCTATGAGAAATATGACAAAAAACCATTGGTGAAAAACCAAAGCTTTGAATTGAATCAATTAAGGCTTTTTGTACTGCTTTATAAAGGTTAGAAAAATTACTCCAAGTAGTAGCCGTTTCCAGTGTATCAAGCATTATCATATGATCAAGTAAAGTATCGCGCAGGTAGGGAAGCG
This sequence comes from Blastocatellia bacterium, assembly GCA_023265235.1. Lineage (GTDB taxonomy): Bacteria > Acidobacteriota > Blastocatellia > Chloracidobacteriales > JADJPF01 > JADJPF01. The sequence continues at coordinate 2,961 of JAHFUF010000076.1, read as the reverse complement.
CGAACCGGTCTTTATACCAATGCTGACCAACTCTTGTACCTAAATCCATTCCATCAAATTGTTTACAAACCTCTAGAGCCGTCTTCACTTCTTTTTTTACGCTATTATCATTAGCTTCAAATCCTAGAATCATTAAAGCAGGAGACTCGCTATAGCCACGATTTTTTAAGTACCATTTAACAGAGCTAGACAAGGCATTTTCTAACATTGATTCTGACTCAGGGCGCATTTTCATAAATGCTCCTGTTTCTAGTTCATCAGAAAGTCTAATGGTAGTAGGCTCTAAGCCTGATTGGATAATGGTGCGAATGGCTTGAGCGCCTGAAAGAAAATCTTTGAAAAGTAACCCACGATAGTTTTTTATCGTAGGCAGTTTATGAATACGCATTTTGGCTTTTGTGATTACTCCAAATAAGCCTTCACTACCAATTAATAATTGCTTAATAGATGGCCCGGCGGCAGAAGCAGGAGCATCTAGTGTAGTAATTATCTCTATTGGGTTAGCAATAGTAAGGCTTGATACCATATCTTCTACACGGCCATATTTATTGGATTGTTGACCAGCAGAACGCGCGGCAATCCAACCTCCTAGAGAAGAAAACTCAAAAGATTGTGGGTAATGGCCTAGAGTATAACCACGAGCCTGTAAAGCGTTTTCTAGAGCGGGGCCTAACATTCCTGCTTCAATAGTAGCTAGTAAAGAGATTTCATCAATACTTACTACTTGGTTAAGTTGACTAAGATCTAGGCTTATTGCAGCTATATGGCCAGAATCTTTTAAGGCTTCTACTCCACCAACTACGCTAGTACCACCTCCAAAAGGAATTACAGCTATTTTTAAGTCGCTGGCTAGCTGTAAAATCTCTAGCACTTGAGCCTCTGTTTTTGGGTAAAGCACAAAATCTGGTGGATTTTGAATCAGACCTTTGCGAATGCGAATTAAGTCTAAATAGCTTTTTCCCATTGCATGAGTAATTCGGATTAAATCATCACGACGAACAGCATTTACTCCTAAAAGAACCTCAAACTTTGCTGATAGGGTTGAATTTGAAGAAGAAAGTTTTATGTCAGATAGATTGACTGGGAGTAAGGTTTCATTACTAGTTAACTGAAGTTTTTCACGCAGGAACGGCCAAAAGTTATGGCGACGACTTAAATCAAAGTTTTTACTTGCTAATCCCCAGCCATACCACTTTAGTTCTTGTTCTTTTGACATATTTTTGGCTCGCAATGGTTAAAATATTAAGTTTCCTTTAGATAACATAATTAATACTTTTAATCAATAACCCTATGAACGCTTAAAAAATAGAAATTATAATGTAGGGGCGAACCTATGTGTTCGCCCTCTTATTCCAAATATAAAAAGGGCGAACACATAGGTTCGCCCCTACAGTTTTACAAGAAATATTTATTTTGACTTATTTGGTTGGGTTACCATCTAGGTCAAGAATTTTGATTTCGCCTAGGTTTAGTTCTCTAATACCAGATTCTATTTTGCTACGATCCCCAACAATTAACCAAACTAGTTTGTCTGGTTGAATCACTTTGTGAGCCGCAGCATTTACTTGCTCTAACTTAAGGTTACGCACTTCATTAGCATACTTTTTGTAGTAATCATCTGCATAACCATAACGAACAATGTTTAATATAGAGTTAAGTACCCTATTATTAGTTTCCCAACTACCAGGAAGTTCCAACACTTGGTTGGTTTGGTCTTTGACAAATTCTTCTTGGGTAATAGGTTTGCTGTCTAAGATTTGTCTTAATTCTTTTGCTACTTCAGCAATGGATTCTTTAGTTTTATCTGTTTGTACAGGAGAAATGCTTATAAATGGGCGTTGACCTTGAGCATCAGCCAAGAAACTAAATACACCATATGACCAATGCTTATCTTCACGTAAATTAAGGTTAAGACGTGAAGTAAACACACCACCTAAAACATTATTCATAGTGTTAATAGCTAGTTCATCTGGGTTGGCTTTAGGTAGAGAAATGTGACCAGCAACAATTATAGATTGTTGTGAACCAGGACGATCCACTAGATAGACTACAGGCTTTTCTTTTTGTGCTACAGTAACAAGGTTTTTCTTAGGTACTTCACCAGACTTCCAGTCTTTTAATAATTTTTCTAGCTTAGGCACAATTTCTGATAATGTTGTATCACCAACTACAACAATAGTTGCGTTATTTGGCTTAAACCAAGTTTGGTGGAATTTAACTACATCAGCTTGGGATAGGCTAGTAATAGACTCAGGAGTGCCTGAACCAGTAAATGGTTGACCATAAGCATGATCTTTACCATAAATTAATCCTGGCATTAACCTTAGAGCAATAGATTGAGGTTCAGCTTTTTCTTGTTCTATACCATCAAGCTGTTGTTTTTGTAGGCGTTTAAATTCTTTTTCAGGGAAAGATGCATTTAGAACTACATCAGCAAATATATCTAAGCTTTCGTCTAGCTTAGCCTTTAATGCGGCAACACTAACTCTAGAAGTATCCAAATCAGAAAAGGCAAAAAGATTAGTACCTAGGTTAGCTAAATCCTCGCTAATTTGTAATGAAGAACGTTTCTTTGTCCCTTCAGTCAACATTTGCATTGTTAAAGCAGAAGTACCAGGAGCGGGATCAGCAGCGTAACCAGCGTTTAATACTAGGTTTAAGTTTATTAGTGGTGCTGAGTGACGCTCGGCCAAAACAACTTTTACACCATTAGATAATGTAGCACGCTGTAAATCAGGGAAAGTAATTTCTGGAGCAGGGCCTAAGTCTGGCATTTTGCTACGATCAACATTTGTTCCAGTCGTAGCAAATTCAGGAAATGGAGTAACAGTTAAAACATAAGAACCATCAGAGAGCCATTTCTTGGTAGTTTCTTGCAAGTCTTTAGGTGTGGCGTTTTTAATTCTGGTTTTAGTAACTTTATAGTGTTCTGGATTGCCAGCATAAACTTGATTTTGAGCT
>JAHFUF010000642.1 GCA_023265235.1 Blastocatellia bacterium | reverse complement strand
TTTTACTTTTAGCGGTATAGGTAGAGCCATTTCTGGTCAACCTTTTTCCCCTATCACCAATCGTGATGACAATCGTAACCTTGTCGCTGATCGTCTGTCTGGGTTTAGCCGTAATACTTTCCGTGGGCCAGGTTTTGGTACTCTAGATTTACGTTTTACTCACCAGCCTAAATTAAGCGACAACTTCAATTTTAAGTTTACTCTTGACGTAATTAACATTACTAGCCGTACTAATTTTATTAATGTTAATAACGTAGTAACAGCAGCAGATCTTCCAGCAACATTTGGGGTTCCTCGTTCAGCACTAGATGGCAGAGTATTACAAATAGGGATTAGGATTGAATGGTAAATGATCTTATTTGACTTAAATAGAATTCCAATAGTTGGTTAACTAAGCTATATAACGTCAATCAAGTGTTATAGAGGTTAAGTATGATAACAAGTATAGTAAATATAACAGCCCCTTTAGTGTCAGAAATGTTTACTCGTGCAACTTTAGACGCACTATCAGCCCATATCGCCATACTAGATGTTTATGGAACTATTATTTCAGTAAACAAAGCTTGGCGAAATTTCGCCCAAGAAAATTCTGCTTACTCAAACAAATTGCTAGAAGGAGCAAATTATTTTCAAATCTGTAATGCTGTCAAAGGAGAAGACGCCCAACAAGCACAAACTTTTGCTAATGGTATTAAAGAAGTGATTGCTGGTGATAAACAAGAATTTACGATGGAAAGTACTTGCCATTCAGCAACAAAAAAACATTGGTTTCTAAGCAAAGTAACTAGGTTTCATATAGCAGACGAAATTTTTCTTGTGGTAACAAATGAAAATATTACAGACCGCAAACTAGCAGAACAAGCATTAGCAAAAAGCGAGCTACAATTAAGGAGTTTAGTAGAAACTAATGTTATTGGTGTAATCTGTTGGTACTTAGATGGACGAATAACTAAAGCTAATAATGCTTTCTTAAAAATGGTTGGCTACACTCAAGAGGACTTAGCCGCAGGAAAAATTAATTGGCGCGATCTCACCCCACCAGAATATCACGAACTTGACGAGCAAGCAGTTAAGCAATTAAAAGAGTATAGACATTGTAATCCGCGTGAGAAAGAGTATTTTTGTAAAAATGGTAGTCGAGTGCCAGTGCTAATAGCTGGAACAATGTTTTTTGACAGCAGTGATGAAGGGATATGTTATGTTTTAGACCTAAGAGAACAAAAAATGCTGCAAGCTCAACTAATACAAGCACAAAAAATGGAAAGCATTGGTACATTAGCTAGTGGTATTGCCCATGACTTAAATAATATTTTAACCCCTGTTTTGGTCTTTATACAATTATTGAGACGAAAGCTTCCTGAAGCAAAAGACCTTAAAATAATGAATGCACTAGAAACCACTATTCATCGTGGCTCAGATTTGGTACGTCAAATTTTATCTTTAACACGTAAAACAGGTACAGATTCTGTAAAAATTAATTTTCATAACCTACTAGCAGAAATAGAGTTGTTGTTGAAAGAAACCTTTCCAAGGTCTATCAATATTAATATTGATATGGCAAGGGATTTAGCTACTGTAACTGGTAATAGTACAGAAGTGCATCAAGTGATATTAAACCTATGTATTAATGCCCGTGATGCAATGCCTAATGGTGGTGTATTAAACATAGTAGTTGAAAATATTTTTATAGATGAACCTTATACATTAAGAAACTCTGATGCTCGTGTAGGGGAATATGTAGTAATAGCTATTTCTGATACTGGAAATGGTATTCCTATTAGTAATATCAAGAGGATTTTCGAACCATTTTTTACTACTAAAGGGTGTGAGAGAGGTACAGGGTTAGGGCTTTCTATAGTTCTAGATATTATAAAAAAACACGGAGGGTTTATAACAGTTAATAGTAATAATGAGTTAATAGAAGGGAGTCAGTTTAATATCTATTTGCCTGTTGATAAAGAAACAAAAACTAAAGAGTTAACAGGTATTCAAAAAGTCTTTCATACTGGTAAAGGAGAGGTAATATTGTTAGTAGATGATGAAGTTGTATTATGTGAAGTTACTAAATCAATATTAGAAATTTATCAGTATAAAGTATTAACAGCAATTGATGGTGCTGATGCTATAAATACTTATAAGGATAATAAGGATAAAATAGCTTTGGTCTTAATGGATTTAATGATGCCTAATATGGATGGTTTTGCGGCAAGTAAAATTTTAAGAGAAGTGAATCCAGAATTAAAAATTATGGCTATTACAGGATTAACTTCTACAGGGTTGGCTAAAGAAATTAAAGAGCTTGACATACCAGTTTTGTCAAAACCTTTTACGCCACAGCATTTATTAGAAAAGATTTATAACATTCTACTTGATTAAGTAGCCAAGTAGAAATAACCTAATAGATATATAAATGGAATTTACTTTGTAATCCATTGATTCTAAAAAACTTTAAGTCTTTAATGCCCTGCTAGGGGCATTTGACAATAGCCCAGTGATTTATCTCTGGGCGTTATGTTAAGCGAGCTAAAAAAAGATAAGTAGAGAAAAAGCAAAGGAAAATATTTAATATAATGCCAAAGGAGATCAAATATTTCTCCAACAAAAATCTTAAACTAGAGCTTTTTTGTTTTAACAATACGGGCAGTACATTTCTAAACAGAGTTGCATTTTAACGATAAATAACTATTATATGTAGTGTCTTTGGTTCTTATTATATCAACATATAGTGATTAAATGGGAATTCGGAAAAACACCGAAGCTGCCCCCACAACTCTAAGCAGCAAGCAAAAAGAATGTCCCTGACAATTAATGCTGGGAAGGCTTCTTACGTAATGCAAAGACCTGCTAGCCAGGAAACCTGCCAAAGATAATAATTATAGACAAGCTGGGCGGGGTGTACCGGACAGTCAATTTTGAGTAATTCCTCATTGTCTGTGTTCTCCCTCCTTTGGCTAATTAAGTGCTACAAGGAAACTTTATGACATTTCTCGGTTCAGATACTTATTACAAAGCTCAAGTAGCCAGTATGGATTCTCAATCAAAACCTCCTCAACCTAGTAGAAATACTTTTTATCAAGCTAATCAAGCTAATAAACATGGGTCTTGGTGGCGTAAGCCAATAAATAAACAGCAATTAAAAACAGATAATTCTCGTGATAACCTGCTAACGGATTTTGGCAAGGCAACTTTAAGAGATCGCTATTTATTAGAAAATGAAAATTATCAGGATATGTTTGCTCGTGTTGCTACAGCTTTTGCTGATGATCAAAATCATGCAGAACGTCTTTATGGTTATATGTCAAAGCTATGGTTTATGCCTGCAACCCCTATTCTTTCCAATGGTGGGGCAGAAAGAGGATTGCCGATCTCGTGTTTTCTTAATTCAGTAGGTGATAGTTTGACGGGTATTGTTGATACTTGGAATGAAAACGTTTCTCTTGCTTCAAATGGTGGCGGAATAGGTACTTATTGGGGAAATGTACGTTCTATTGGTGAGGCTATTGGTAAAGCTGGAAAAACCTCTGGCATTATTCCTTTTATTAGAGTTATGGATTCCTTAACTTTAGCTATTAGCCA
>JAHFUF010000075.1 GCA_023265235.1 Blastocatellia bacterium | reverse complement strand
AATATCTGATGGGTTTATCAGAAGAACAAGCTCATATTGCTAGTTTTAATATTGAGCAATGCAAAGACCTTATTGATTTACTTGATTTTGCTAGCTAGCGATTAAACTTCATTGTATTACCTGGTTAACCCTAATTTCTTATCCTACTACCCTACCATCCTACCAAATTCTCTTTCACTGAGTTTGATAATAATAAGTTTGGCCGCCTTTAACAGACGGCTAAAACCAGTATTTTTACATGTTAGTCAATACAAAAGGAAAAGTTTTTATTCTAAGAAACTTTTTCTGAAAAACTCAATAGATAGCCTTTGGCTGGCAAGCTTTATTGCTTGCCAGCTATTTTTTCTTTCTAGCCATATTATTAGCCCTAAAATGATTTTTGTTGTTTCTATCTGGTTACTTCAAATGATTTCGTTATTAATCAGTGCAAGATATAGCGATTTATATTGTAAATAGTTTATAATAGCTCGCACTATCTACCAGGAGTTTACCATGTCTAATAACAACCTGATTTCTGCTAGTGAAGCTTGTGAACTATTATCCATTTCCCCAGATACTTTTAGGCGTTTAGTACGAACTAATAGTATTACCACTATTCCAGATCCTACAGATGCTAGAGTAAAACTTTATGATAGAGATCTTATAATAGGCTTAAAACGGCCTGCTATGACTATAAGCACTCGCCATAAAGTAATTACTTTAAGTAATAATAAAGGTGGAGTATCTAAAACAACGTCTGCTATTTCTTTAGCAGCAGAAGCGGCTAAAGAAGGTTTGCAGGTTTTGCTTATTGATGCTGCCCCTCAAGCTTCTGCTACTATCTCTCTTTATGAATCAGAGAAGGAAATAAAAGAAAACGAGTTATTATTGGGATGGCTAAAAGGTAATGTAAGCTTTGAAGAGCTTATCAAGCCAATAGTTTTTGAAAAGTTCAAAATAGATTTTATTGCAAGTGGTTCAAAAAATGATCAAATAGATCGTTCTAATCCTCTAGAAGTAGTTCCTGCTTTACGAGAATTTTTTGATTCTTGGGAAGATTCTCCTTACGATTATATTTTCATTGATACAGATCCTTCCTTTGGTACTTTAGTATCTATGGCTCAAGTAGGAAGCCATTTTGTTCTTTGCCCAGTCCAAGCAGATGTTTTATCGGTGGATGGTACAGCACAATTAAGTCGTCAGTTACAACGAGCTAGAATACTTACCCGTAGCCCATTTCCTGCATTATTAGGCTTTTTTCTTTCTCGTTTTGACTCGCGCCGCCGTGTTTGCAAGGAAGCTTTAGAAACTCTTAAAGCAGCTTATCCTGATTATGTTTTACAAACTGTGATCCCTGATAATGTTCGAGTAATGGAGAGTCCTGCACAAAAAGCACCTATTAATCTTACTGCTCCAGATTCCAAAGGAGCGTTGGCTTATCAAAGTCTTTGGCAGGAGGTAAGAGAACGTGTCGAACGATCAATCACCACCAATTCGTAAGGTTTCTGCTTATAAAGCTGGTAAGCGATTATCAACTGTACGTAAACTAAATATAGATTTTGCTGGCACAGCACTGGAAGAAGCCCTTATGCTTCAGGCTCAAATCAATTCTTCAGAGTTAATGGATAAAATTCCTAACCCTCCAGCTAATGAGTCTATTGCTTATTCTCAACCTCAAAACTCTTCTTTATCAAATAATGTTACTTCTAGTGTTAATAATAATTTGCAAGAAAAAGGTGAGCTTTCTCTTAGTGTCAATAATATTATCTATACTACTGATCTTATTCAGGACGATCAAATTGATCTCAATGCTGATGATAATAGTGATCAAATTGATCTCAATACTAACGATCAACCTGATCATACTATTAAGATCAATCAAAATACTAGTGAACATACTAATAAGATTTTTATTACTAGGTCAGTAAGCAACTTAGTTGATAAACAACTTAGTCACTCCAACCAAGTTGATAAACAACCAAGTCGTTTATCAACTAAGTTAGAAGATACACAGGCTAACATTTCTTCTCTAGCTCAAAACAATTTGCAGGATAGTCAATTATCAACTAAGTTGTTTAACAACCAACTACCGGGTTATAAAACGCCTAATATTTTGGATGATGAAATAATGCCTACGCTTACCCCTTCTGAACAAGTTATACTTAGGCGATTATTTAGGCTATCTTATGGTTTTAATCGTACTATTACCGACACTGTTAGTTACTCTAAACTATCTGAAAAATGTCATTTAGGCTTGTCTGCGGTAAAAGACGCTTTGAAATCTTTACAAATGAAAAATTTGATTAAAGCTATTGGGAATAATAAACATAATCCTATTGGAGGGAACTGTTATTTACTAACTTTACCTTTTCCTAGTTCGCTTGTTGAAGGTAAAGATAAAAACAAAGATAGTCGTTTATCAGCTAAGCCGTTTACCAACTTAGTTGATAGCCAACCTAGTCCTTATTCAACTAAGTTGGTAAACGGCTCCATAAATCATGATGATGATCTTAATAATACAAATCATCATCTAAGTGAAACGATGATGATTTATCAGAAAATCACAGGAAATTCTTGGACAAAAGCAGATAGCGAGAACTACACAAAAATTAAAGGTATTCCTGTTGATAAAATAGAAGTAGCAATTAGATTAGCAAACCAAAGAGCAATTAACCGCCCTAATTCTCTAGCCTACTTTGTTAAAGAAATATTGGCTAGTATCAAACCACCTCAACAAAACCGCACTCAACGTAAAAAGGCATTAGAAAAAATCATTGATAGGATAAGCCATAGTTATATTGGTTCTAGTCGCTCTATCTCTGATTTTTCTTATGATGTTAAAGAAGCTTGTATCAGAGAAGATGTACCTTTTGACCTTGATGTGTTTAATGACATTATGGCTAAAGGTAAAAGCTAATCTATTTTCTCAAATAATGTTTAAATTATGTTAAAGAAAATCTCAAATTTAAGTTTAAACCCAAGCTTAAACCCATTTTTCAGGATAAAGCGATAAGGATGAAGTAATGAAACGTACTGATCATGATAAGCTATTTAAGCAGTTATTACAGGTATTCTTTCTAGAGTTTTTAGAATTATTTTTCCCTGAAGTGCTAAACTATTTAGACAAAGATTCAATTGTCTTTTTGGATAAAGAGATATTTAGCGATATAACATCAGGAGAACGTAGAGAATTAGACTTAGTAGCTAAAGCTAAGTTTTTGGGAAAAGAAGCATTTTTCCTTATACATTTAGAAAATCAATCAGAGGCAAGAGGAACATTTAATCGTCGAATGTTTCGTTATTTTTCTATGCTACTAGACTTACATGAATTACCAATCTATCCAATAGCAATATTTTCTTATGATGAGCCAAAAAGACCAGAAAGTAATTCCTATCAAGTAGCATTTCCTGATTTTACAGTACTATCATTTAACTATCGCGTAATACAGTTAAATCAATTAAATTGGCGAGATTTTGTAAACAAGCCTAATGCGATAGCAAGTGCGTTAATGGCAAAAATGGAGATAAAATCAACAGAACGAGCCAAGGTTAAGTTGGAATGTTTGCGTTTATTGGCCACACTAAAGCTTGATCGTGCTAAAATGCAATTAATTTCTGGGTTTGTAGATACATATTTAAAGCTAAATGCACAAGAATTAGAGATATTTCGCCAAGAAATAGACCAGATTATTCCTACAGAAAAGGAGCAAGTTATGCAAATTGTTACTTCTTGGATGGAAGATGGTATCCAACAAGGTTTACAACAAGGTTTACAACAAGGAAAAAAAGAAGGCTTACAACAAGGAAAAAAAGACGGGGAGCTAGCCTTAATTTTAAGGTTAGTAAAGAAGCGGTTTGGTGCTGTTAACCGAACAATAGAAACCAAAATAGAAGGGTTATCGCTGGAAAAGCTAGAGGAACTAGGAGAAGCCTTATTTGATTTCACGTCTGAGAAGGATTTGGCTAATTGGGTGGAAAAAGTAGGTTGAATTAAGAGTAACTTAAAAAATTACTGTACTGGATAAAGCCTTAGAGATGCCATTAAGTTATGTGATGTTATGTTATGTGATGAATAGTATACTATTTTTCTTGTAGGTATTATCCAAAGAGCATTTAACCCCTTAAAAGAAAGGTTGTTAATGATAAAGTGACAGTAAGAATTGGTAATTCTTGCATATTTTAAAAAGTCCCAAAACCCAAAAAAATTTTTCATGCGCATCGCTTCGCTCGCTAAAGTGTATAGGGAAAAAGAGTACAAGAATTTACTTAAGAGTCCGCGCAGACATAACAACACGAAAACCGAAGTTGTCGATACGTTTGTCCGGTGCGAACCAGTAGCGGACGGCAGAACGACAGTAGTAAGCATTGAAGTAATACGAACCACCACGCAAGACCCGGCTAGTATTATTACTAGGTGATATTTCCCAGGCACTCCCATCTGTTGGTGCATCCGCGTAATCATTATGCCAATGGTCTTGACACCATTCCCACACATTACCATGCATATCATATAGACCAAATTCGTTGGCTACTCCTAAGCTTCCTACTGGTATTGTTTTTTGCCTATATTCTCCTTTTGGTGCTTCTCCATATGGCCTATTACCGTCATAGTTTACTATCTCTGGGTTTATTGTTTCTCCAAATGCAAATGCTGTATTACTACCAGCACGGCAAGCATATTCCCATTCTGCTTCACTTGGCAAGCGATAGGTCTTACTGGTTTTCTCTGACAATTTCTTACAAAACTCTATTACTTCATCCCAACTTATTGTTTTTACAGGTAAATTGTCATTTCCTTTGAAGTTACTAGGGTTATTTCCAATTATTTCTTTCCATTGCGCTTGTGTTATTTGATATTTTCCTATATAGAATGCTGGTATTGTTACTTTGTGTTGTGGGGTTTCCCATACTACCCATCTACGGGCTTGTTCTTCACTCCGGTCATATCTCTTGTATTCTGCTACTACTTTTTCTATATCATCAGGACTTGTCCCCATCATAAAACTACCACCTGGGATTTCCACCATCTCTAATTGAACTCCATTACCTAATTCTTCTATAAATTGTTTCGCTCTTTTTTTATTTCTCTCTTTTATCTCTCCTTTTGCATCAACTTTTACAGTATCAAATTCAAATGGACTAGTAGGTATGTCTACTAATTTTGGTTGTTGTTGGAGAGAATGTTTAAGTTTAATAGTGTAAAAAGCTTTAGGTTCTTCTTTATCACCCCAACGAGCATCAGCAGACCATGCTTCATCGACCTTTTCTTTCTTACGAGATTTAACAGTAAGAGTAGCTTTACTAGGGCTAGGATCAAGTTCAAGTAGGTTATATTGCAAGGGAATACCAGTTACTTGAGCTTTAGCAGGTGCGCCAAATGTTCCACCACCTATAATAGCTAAACTACGGTTATCATCATACTTATGAAAGCCTTCTATAGCTTGGTGGATATGACCATGTAAACATAGCTCAATTTCAGCTACAGCTAACTGTTCAACAAAATCAGCATTCATCATTTCTTGTCCACTTATAGGATGATGCCATATGGCTATTTTTAACCAATCTTGATAATTACTACTATTTACATTATTTAATGCTTTACCTAATGCGACTTGGTTAATACTGGCTCGTTTAGTATAGTGATGGTCTATTTGCCAAGCTGAATTTAGGGCTAATACTAATAACCTATCCTGTGTAAATGTATGCAAAATAGCTTGATCCTCATAATTACTTGGATAAGCATTTCCTGTTACTTCTCTATAAAATTCACTAAAATTATCAAATCGTTTCTTATATTCTTCTTCATCACGTAATAATGCGCCGGTTTCTATTGGAATATAAGCATCTGTTAGTATTGAAGGCAGTTTACGCTTAGGCACATAACTATATGCTTCTTCTGATAAATCCCAATTAAGATCATGATTACCCGGAGTGACAATTACTTGCTTATCCTTAAGACCAAAATTTCCTTTAATTTGATTAATAAGATTAAAAGCAGCTTCATATTCATCCTTGGTAGATTTATTAGCAATATCTCCCGATATTATTAAGTAATTTAGTGTTGCCAGTTTTAGGTTTTTAGTTAAATCAAGCTGTAATTGGTTGTAATAAATATTTCCTTGCTCAATTGTTCCTAAATGTATGTCTGATAAGTGTAGTATGTGGACTGGTTTTGTTGCTGTAATGACTGTTTTTGGTTGATTAAATTTTGTAGTGATTTCGCTAATAATATTTGGACTAACAACATCTGTTATTTGTGCAAAAACATTCTTCCTAATTTGCAAAACAACATCTGAGATATTATCTGAAATATTATCTGAGACATTAATATTATCTGGTAATGTAGGTTTTGTTTCAATAACACCTAAAAGCTCATCAACAGATACCAGTTGATCATAACCTTCTGGAATAAAATGAATTACTTTTTTTTCTTTTAAGACAAGTAAATGTTTATAATCTGTAACGATACTAGGATATTTTGGGATAGGAATTTTTTCATTGACTTGTAATCCAGGAATACTGGCATGAATATTGTCAAACTCAACACGCACTAAGTAAAGTAATTCAGCTTTAGTGCTGTCAACGCCATTAATAGAAACAAAAATCTTTCTAGCCTCTAGGTCAGCTTTAACTAAAGCTTTATTTGGTTTATCCCTAAACTCAATCACAACACCATAACGCCAGTAGATTTTGTCATGGATATGAGGACTCACTCTAACAATAAAACGAGAGATAATACTACTAGGTAAAAAATCATAGTGATATTGAAATTTTAGGCTATCTTGCCAGTCTCCAAGCTCAGTAGGGTCTTTAGGTAATAAATCAGGAATCAATAAGTTTCCTTGATTTGGATCACCAAGATCTAGACAAAGTTCAAACTTACGCATCATAGCTATAATGAATTTTTGATGCTCTCTAGTGTATTCTGTCAGTTTAAGTATTTTATCTAGATCACTGATTTTCAAAATACCTTTACTAGCTGATAAACCATCATCATTTAGTATTTTATAAACAGCATCTGTTACCCATTTAGGATTTAATATATGAGTGCTTGGAACTCGTAAATCTTTGTAAAAACACAGTACTACTCCTAAATCATGCAAAAAATCTATTAAGGTTTCTTGGCTTTGTTGATCAAGACCTTGGTCTTGACATATTTCTTCATAGTTTTTGTAGTCTAAGTAATCTTTTTGTTTTTGAGCGTCTTCTAGTTGGTTTTTTACCAAAAACCAAGTTTGAGGCAATAGAGTATCTATAAAAGGTAATAGGTTTATTTCTTCCACAATTTTTTTCTTTAATGAGTCTATACCTTCACCTGTTTGGCAAGAAGTTTCCAAAAAGGCTTTAATATTATATTTGGTTTTTAGTTTTCTACGCTCAAGTTCTAGGACTTCTATATCTATTTGGTTAACAACAACAATGATTGGAGCATCACCAGCAAATTGTCTTATTGTTTTTAGCCAATAATCTAGTCTATTTTGTTGTTCATCACGTCTACCATGCAAAACTAATAAATATAAGCTTCTTTTAGTGAGAAAGAATTGATGAGTAGCATGCATTATTTCTTGTCCGCCAAAATCCCAGATGTTTACTTTTATTTGTTTTCCGTTTGTAGTGTTAACAGACCATCCTTTTTCTATCTCAATTCCTTTAGTCATTGGTTCTTTTGGATCAAAAGAATTATGTACTAAACGTTTTACTAAGGAAGTTTTGCCAATATCAGGTTCACCTACTACTAACATTTTTGCTTCATTTAAAGTATTTTTTACAGTTTGATTTAAAAAACTAATAATTTTTTGTGGAGTGTTTTCTAAAGCTAATATTTCTGGTGGGATAGTTCTTTCTAATTCTTGTTTATTTTCTTTGATATTTAATCTTTTTAGATTATTTAACTGCCCAAACTCATTAGGTAGTTGAGTTAGCTGATTATGTGAGAGATAAAGAAATTGTAGGTTTGCAAGTCGCCCAAACTGACTAGGAAGATGGGTAAGCTGGTTAGATGAAAGATATAAAGACTCAAGATTTACAAGCCCACCAAATTGACTAGGTAGTTGAGTTAGTTGGTTATGTGAAAGATAAAGAGATTGAAGATTTGTAAGTTGACCAAACCCACTAGGTAGTTCATTTAGTCTGTTATATGAAAGGTCTAATGATTTAAGCTTGTTAAGATTACCAAATTCATTGGGTATCTGATTTAGCTCATTGTATGAGATGTTTAGAGAATCAAGGTTGTTAAGATTACCGAATTCTTGAGGTACAGTAACCAATTTATTATATGAAATATCTAAATAATAAATATTTGTAAGCTTACCAAATTCACTAGGTAATGTAGTTAGTTTATTGTATGAAAGGTCTAAGTATTTGAGGGTGTTAAGCTCACCAAATTTTTCAGTTAAAGAAGTAAGCTGATTTTTATATAAATCTAAGTATTCCAGTTTACTTAGAGATGGGATTTCTTCAGGTAAATCAGTTAGTTCATTACCAGCTAGATATAATCTTTCTATCTCAATAAGTGTAAATAATTGCTCAGGTAGATTTTTTAATGATTGGCAAGAAAGATCTAGAATAGTAAGGTTTTCTTTACCAGCTTGTTCAATTAGATCTAGTACCCGCTTATTATCAGTAGGTAAAATCTGGTAAGGTTCTTGAGATTGTTTGGATAGTTCTTTGTGTAAATCTGATGAAAGCAAGTTTTCTTGTACTTTATTACAAAGCTCAATAATACAATGGCTAATATGATTATTTTTAATATCTTTACCTATTGGATCATTAAACAAAGCAAACCAAACCTGCTCAATCTGCTTAGGAGAAAGATTAAGCTTTATCCAGTAATAAAGATCTGTTTGAGATAAAGAAGCTAGGTAATCACTACAGGATAATTTTGGAGTTGTAGGCTTAAAAACATATCTAGAAATATTTCTAGAAAGAAAACTTAAAGCAGGAACAGATTGGAAAATTTGAAAGAAAAACCTATCATCACCACCGCTGACAGCAGATTTAAACTCTTCAGTAAAAACAAAGCTACCTAGTTTTTTAATGTCCTTATCAGCCATCAGGTCATCAGCAATAAAAATATCTTCACCAGTAGGACGTAAATAACCTTGAGCATTTTCATAAAGCAAGATAGTGCCATAATGTAAGCCAATCCTACATTCGGCTGAAATTAATGAGCTTTTATTCTGTGATTCTATTAATAACCTTTCAGCAAAGTTTTTAGCTAAATCATAAACAGGTTTCTTATCCAAGTCAGTAAATACTAGTACTCCGCCATCGCCACCAGGAGAGAAGTAAAAGTATTTTAATGGTAGTTTTGTGTTTGTCACCAGAGTTAAGAAAACATCAGTAATAGCTCTAAACCTTTGGCTTAATTGATTCAAGTCGCCATCAGAGAAATTAGGTAAATCGTAAGCAATAATTGCTGCATTTTTACTTATAGGCTGAAACTCTTCATCATAAGGGTATGTTACTGTTGATAGAGTTGGCCAAATAGATTCTGATGGATAAAAGCAAAGGAACTTTTCATCTCTTTTTCCTTCAACTTCAATAAATAAACGGTTACTATTTCTAGCAGATAACCAATGGCTAGCTCTGAGTGTAGATTGAAGGTGACTGGCCAAACTATCATGAACAAGTAAGCCAGGATGTGTAGTGAGATTACTAGTAGCTAAACGAGCAGAATGATTAATAGCAACACCAATAAAATTAGCTTTTCCATCAACATCTAGCAATTCTTGAATATCACCACGAGACATCCCAACCCTAATTGGTATACCTAGAGAGTTCATTTCGTTATTAATACTAATAATCAAATTGATAGTATTAAGTTGAAGAGAATCAGGAAGTAGAACAATAGCTCCTAATAAACTACTTAATACCTGTATGCCCTGATAGTTTTGCTTATTAATAAAGGATTTAATAGCAGAATGAAGTTTGGCTAATAGTTCTACAGACTCTAAGCCACCAACTTGTTTTAACCCGCTAATGAGAATAAAAGCAACCGTCATAGTAGAAATAGCACCTTGTCTAAATGCTATTATTGGTTGTTCTTGCTCAGAGATAGTATTATTTGCCTGGTTATTTTGCATAGGATTAAGGGGATTATTGGTTTGGCTATCACCAGCATTACTTTCAATAGGTTGAGTGTTTTGAGTAGTTTGGGATTGTAGTCTAGCAATTTCTTTGTCGCATTCTTTAATTTGTTCACGCAAATCAAACTTTTGGCTAGCATTAGCATTGCTAGCTAGTTGTTGTTCTAAGTAAAGTTTCTTTTCTAGCCAAATTTGTAATGGGGTAGTCATACTATTTTATAGTAATAATAGGTAGGAACAAAGATAATTAGCTTACAATAGGATCTTACCATAAAATACCACGATAAAGTAAGCATGTGTTTTTGATCAGAATAGTTATAAGTAAGCAAGTGTCACTGATGCTAAATAGGAGCAGTTAAAAAAAGAGCAATAGTAATAAATTTGGCTTGGATTATTGGAAAATGTATCTACTCTAAAAAATCAATATATAAGGAGTAAATATAATGATCAGAAATATAACTAGTTCATCACATATATCAGCAATTAAAGAAAATAATAATGTAATAGGATTTATTTTTACTAAAGATTAATCTACCAATAAGCTATTCTATTACAGCAAATTAATAGAATCAAAATTACAATTAACTAATGCAAAAAAGACTAATAATAATGAATTTATGTTTATAAAATGCTTGTTTTATCTGAGAAACTATCTAACTAAAGTAGAGTATAAAAGTAGGGTATAAATGCAGTTTAGCAGAAATGGAATTTATTACAGCTACCATTGCTAAAAATATATGGAGGGTTGTTGATGAGGATAAATTTGAGCATCAAATGGCTTTAATAGCTTCTGATTTAGCTATGGTATTAGTGACTAGTCAAGGATTTCTAACTCAAGACTAAATTTCATTATATAAACTATCATATGATAGCTTATATTGACAATGATATTTATACAAGTATAATAATAAATATATCATATGATGGTTTATATTGACAGTGACACTTATATAACTAAAGGTGGAACAATTGACAAATGTTGACCTTGAGGGTGTAAGAAAAAGGATAATACAACTAGCTAGGGATAAGAAATGTAGGATCGTACCGCATAATTTACCTTGTAGGTTTAACCCAGATGAAGTGATTAACCCTGAAACAGGTATGTATTTTGATAAAATTAGTGCTTGGCACTTTATTGCAGATTTAGCAGAATCTCAATATCCAATTAGGGAAATAACCTTAGAGAACCCAAAAGGGGAAAAAGGTTATGAAATGATTGTTAAGGCGCATCAAAACTTTCCAGATGTCTATATTAAAGTACAACTAAAAGGCAATATGATATATTGCCGTAGCTTTCATTTGCCTATACGCTGAGTAAAAACGAGAGAAAGTTGTAGTGATTTGTAATCAATAGTAAAAGGAGATAGTGTTATTTCTTTGCCTAATATAGCTCAAGATATTTCACTAATAATGTAAAATGAACAAAAGTAATGTTCTTGATTTTAATTCTATAAATAGGATTTTTGAGTGTCCTGATTGTAAATCAACAAATGTTAAAACAGAGGTTGTTATAGATAAATTTAAGTACGGAACAGCAAGCAAATTTGTTGAACTTGAAGCTAGTACTCCAGTGCGCAAATGCCAAGATTGCGGTTTTGAATATACTGATTTTGAAGCAGAGGACATACAACATGAAGTTATTTGTCGTTATTTAGGAGTCATGACTCCTAATGAAATAAATTCTTTAAGAAAAAACTATGGGTTTACTCGTGCGCAATTTGCTCAGCTTACTCAAATAGGAGAGGCTTCTTTAGCAAGGTGGGAGACGGGGGAACTTATTCAAAATGCAGCACATGACAATTATTTATATTTA
>JAHFUF010000641.1 GCA_023265235.1 Blastocatellia bacterium | reverse complement strand
TTCCCATCAACAATAAAGCCCTGGCCGTGGGTGGCCAGGTCAGAAAATTCATGTACTTGTGGACTTTTGAACCAGGACATTTATTAAGAATAATTTTTATCTTCGCTCATCTGCACAATCTAGATGACTTAAGCTCTGTGGTGGCATGCTAAGTTCAGATAAGCGGACTATAAATTATGAATAAATTTAAATAATCAAAGGCAATTAAATAAACGATACTACTGAGTCAGTAGCATAGAATATGAGGTATGACTATGCCAATGTGTATCAATTTGTATCGCAATAACAAAAAACACCGCTTTAAGAGCCTTGTAAATATGCGGGTTTTTGTTTATACTTTTATTTTTAAGTAATTTACTATAGCATTTTTGACACCCTTCTGTCAAACGGACTTATTTTCCATTTTCCAACAGCATATGGCTTAAATAAAGCCTAAATACATTTTAAAGTAAGTCATAATAATTTATGTACATAACTAAAATTACGGCTCCGAGCCAAGAGAGTTACTCCCAAAATATGCAAGTACTATAAATATGCAAACTACTATATTGGTTATCCAAGTTATCTTAGTTATATCTGAGTTATATCAGGATTATAGATCTCTCCATACAAGTGCATATACCATTTAGCGTTTGGGTCGCAATTGCGTACAGTTTACTAAATAGTACTTTAGCCTCCTATCACCGCCAATACCTAGATAACCAGAATTGCCACAAGCACAACAACTACCAATTCCATTTGTTTAGTAATCTCTAGCATTTAGTAAACAGTACGCAATTGCGTACCATTTACTAAATGCTATTTATATAAGTTTATGGATTAGTTGAATTAACTTAGTATACCCTTAATTGATAATAGATTTCTGTGATACTTTTTGTTAAAGCATGTGGCTACAAGATAGCTGAAAATGATGTTTCTGACTCTGGCCTTAATTCCTTCCTCACTCTTGGCTCTCAGTTTCTCCAAGTTAAAATGATCTTTTAATTGCTCATTAATAACCTCAATCAGTATACGATGTTTTAGCTTCCGTTTCTCCCACTTGGTATTCCTGATCTTCTGATTCTTTCTCTTAGGGGTAATAACTGTAATCCGTTGCTTAAGCTTAAGTCCTGAATGTATGTTCTTTCCCGCATAGCCTTTGTCTCCGACTAACCATATGCCCGTTAAATCCTTAACCGCCGGCTCTAGGGCTTTAACATCGTGGCAGCGTGCAGACATAAGATGGTAGGTTACCGGAATGCCCTACTGACTGACAATTAAAGTGAGTTTAACTCCATAATATCGCTCTTTCTTGGCATGACAGTAGCCGACTCCGAAGAAGTTGTTGTTAGAAAAGGCTTTGGTCTTCCATCTGCGGTAGAACTTGGTGACCGGCACTCCTGTAGCATCGATGATTCGGATTTTAGTCTTGTGGACCTTTAACTTTGTTAATAATTTTGCGGTTAATGCCTGAATTACTTGTTCTAGTTCCTTACTCCGGTGGTTGTAGCAGGACTGGGTTGGAAGCTTGGGGAAAGACTTGCTTGGATGGTTGCTTAAATACCTTAAAAATTCTGACTCGTTCGTGTAGCCCTTAAGGTTCTGGACGACCACCATTTGGCAAACGTAGAGATCGGAAAACTCACGTTTACCTGATCGTCTAGGCTCTTTAAAAGCAGACTGCTTGCAAATCTCCCCCACAAGATTTACAATCTTAGTGAGATTTGGCATATTTGTTTTTGTGTTTGTTTTAGACTCTTACACAAAAAGTATGCCAAATTTCGCTTTTGTTTGCTATTGAAAGGTACTTAATTCAACTAATCCATAAGTTTATATTTACAGAATTCGTCACTGCAGCAAAGAGTGCCTTTACCGCCACTAATTCAAAATGAATGAGCTATGTGGATGTTACCGTAGTGTTAAACAAGCGTCAACTGGTAAACACAGTTACCAACTTTTATCAAAACAATCCTCATCCCATCTATTATCGGTGGCAACAATCTTCCAAACCGCTCGGGCAGTTACAAGCAGGCTAAAAACTGCCACTGCCACAATTATCCAAATGTAAGATGTATTTTCAGGAGTATAAAATGGGATGACCACTAACGATACAATAATACTCAATATTGAAATTAGGAGGCTACATTTTAACCATAACAATATTTTACTCTTAATTTCAATTAATGCTTCTAACTTGCTTTTTCTCTCATCAAAAAATCCCAATATCCTCCCTTTCTTTGCAGAGTAAAAACTATCCCATTCACTATGGATGATGATTGTAAATAAAGCATTTTCTAATTTTTTATACATTTCTGGATTGAAACCTAGTGTATCATCATCCCGATTCAACTTATTGAGTGCCTGGCTGTACGTCTTTAAAAAATCATTATCACTAAGTGGTTCGATAGTATGGATTTCACTTTGTTCAGCAGATGTCAGTAATAGCATAAACCTCCGAAGTCTTTTCCTTACTTCTATTATTTGAGTAAGGATAAAGTCGAATCTAAATACGGCAACGGCAAAACCCAACCCGACAACTCCTGCCAAAGTCTGCGCTATTGTATTTAATATCGTATACCAAGATTCAACACTCATTTTGATGAAAAACTGCTATATCTAAATCAAAACTTAAAGAATGGGGGGTAATTGAACTATTATGGATTATTGATATCGTTATGTCCTTTTCCGCCTTTAACCCAATACGAATCTTCCTTATTTTCATACCACCACTCGTCTGAGCTTGTAGTCAAAACTTCTGTGGCCAACTTCTTTGCCGATTCAGTCCTTAGCCTCTTAACTATTGGTGCAATCCAGCTCTCTGCCTGTTTATTGCCGTTGTCTATAATCTCCCTCAACGAACAAAGTAACTCTATATTATCAGCATCTTTTGTAATAATACTCTCTGGGGTCGACTTTTCTTCTGCCTCCATAAAAGCCCGAATAATTCTATCCCCAAACGCTAGTCCTTTAACTGCATCTTTTATCGCCGCCAGCTCATCAGTCTGAGAATACTTTTGACTCACATAATCGAGGTCGGTAGCTCTCGCCTCACCTAAATCGTGGAATAAGCAGTTTTCTAGGACCTGTCCGACATTCACGGTTTCACCTCGCTCTTGTTCTAAATGAGCCAATACAAAACCTATGTAGGCAGTTCTGCACAAGTGCTCCGAGACAGATTGCCGCCAGTTACCTAAATGCCGAAAACCAGTACGCGCAGTCTGAGCCAAAGCTCCAACTTCATACAGAAACTTAGCGTAAGGTTTGAAATCAATTTCTTTTTGTTCCATATACTTTCAAATAATTATCCACCGATTCGCTGCTGGTATGCAGCGCCGCCCTGAGCCATATTGCTCTGGTGTTCGTAGGTATTAAGAAGTCCGCACTTCTTAAACTTTTTACCGGAGCCACAGGGGCAGGGGTCGTTACGGCCTATTGTAGAACCATCAGAATTCATACCTCTCCCAGCCTCCCCTACCTTAGGGGAGGAACCGGAGGGTGCATCCGAGCGGTTGGTTACCCAATTTGGACTTTGTTGTTCCGGTACTTGATTCTTGATTCTTGATTCTTGATTCTGCTCTTGCTGGAAATTCACCCGAAGCACAGC
>JAHFUF010000640.1 GCA_023265235.1 Blastocatellia bacterium | reverse complement strand
CTGGAGATACTTTTGATAGTAGAATAGTAAGAAACCTAGTCGCACCATATTTAGGCTTTAAATCTTTCTACAAAAGTATGGGTAAATTATTAGAAATGCCTTATTGGGTCTATGAAAAACTTGGACGGTGGCACCATGTTTCTTTTCTAAAAACTAGAGAAAATATGAACATTTTGAGAGAATTAAGAGGACAAGCAGTAGAACAAAAAAAAATAGACGCATTAATGTATCTAATAAAAGAAGATTTAGGCTACAAGCTCTACAGGTCTGTGGAACAAACAAAAGTAGAACTATCTGATAAAGAAAAAAATATGTTTGTATTCAAAGAAATATTACCTTTTATTGAAGAAATAGTGATTAGAGAAAGTTTTGAGAATTGGGTAAACAAAGATATAGAAGCCATCTCTAGTTGTGTTGATAGGTTGCTAGCTAAGTGTGGGGTTTCTACTAAAGATGTTGACAGTGTTTTTCTAACAGGAGGATCGTCTTTTGTACCAGCAGTGAGAAGAATATTTCAACAAAGGTTTGGTGCTCAACGTCTTAGAGGAGGAGAAGAATTAACTACTGTTGCTAAGGGTTTAGCGTTACGTGGGTTAGATAGGACTCAAAAAACATTACCTGCTTAAAAAACAAAATGGATCTTAAATTAGAAAAGTCTGCTAATGTGGCAAAGCAAGTTGCTAGCTTCTAGAAATTCTAAAAAAGCTAAGTTTCTTATATGTTGGAAGTCCAAAATAGCTTATCAGTCACTAGTTTGGAACAAATTTATTACAAAAGTATTAGATATTAAGTCTCCAACACTGACTACAAGCTGGTTTGCCCCTGATTTAAGGTTGAGTTTTTTCTTAGCACCTTTAAGAGTAATTAATGTTTCGCTTTGGCTAAGAATTTGTAAAGAAACATCTTTGCCATTTACCATAATCTTTGCTCCATTTACAAATTTACTCCCATTAATCACAAGTTGTTTATTGGCAAAGGAAGCATCACTAATCAGAGGTGCGTTTGGGTCTCTAACTGTAATAATAAAAGAAGCAGTAGAAAATAGTCCTGTAGTACCTGTTGCCGTAATTGTACATAGATTTGCCCCTGTATCAGCTTGTGTTGGAGCAATAGTTAAAGTAGTGCCACTAAGTGACACGTAGCTATCCTTATCACATTTTTTAGCTAATGTTACGGCTGAACCATCTTTGTCCATTGTGTGTAGATTTATAGTCTGGCTTTTACCTGTTTCTATATTTACATTTGCAATAGGTGCAATAGTTGGAGCAGTCTTTGGCATAACTACTAAGGTAAAATAAGTATAACCTGGTAGTCTAATTCGCTCGCATATAAGACTAGGACATGCTTCAATAGCTTGAATAGCAAGAGGAAACATCATTGGTTTATCGCTTTGATTAACTCCTGAGCCATCAACCCGAGTATCAATAACAATATCAGCACCATCCTGTTTATTTATAACCTTTACAAATGATGGAGGCTGAATACCTAATGAAGTAGGTACAAGGCTAAAACTTATTTTACTATCAGACTCAAACTTAAAACTAGTAACATGCAAAGTATGTTGTTGGCCTGAAGTAAGGATAACTTTACGTCCGCCTCCAGGAAATGGTGCATTTAAGTCACTACGTTTGATATTTACTATTGGAGAATAAGTCAATACCGAAGTAATATTGCCATCAATAAACAAACTACCGTTAATAGATAAATGTACCACATCAAGAACAGCATTGTTAAATGGAGCAAAATTGCCTGTAGCACAAGCAACAAAAGTATCGCCTCCATTAGCAGCTAAATTACCTGTCCCTACTCCATCATTGGTATATTCTCTAATACGCATTTGGCGTGATACTCGTAGTGTCCTAGTAAAAGTATTACCGACTAAATAACTAGAAGCACGGTAGGTTACAGGTGTTAAATTATTAGAACCATCTAAGCTTTGCATAGTTCTAATGCTGCCTGTAGCGACTAAATCTGGTGAGCCGTCACTATTAAAATCACACACAGCTAAAGTCTGGTTAGCACCACCAAAACCAGCACCTAATGGGCTATTAGTTAGACCGCGAGCAGAGACAAGCCCTGCACCACCAAGAGTGCTGTCTAAAGCTAGTACTGCCCCAGTAGCATTTTTTCCATCAGGAGCAACAGTCTCGTCAAACAAAGAGATTGGCGATTGGACAATAAATTGTCCAGGTGTATCAGCACGACTAACAAGTAGACTCACTAGAGGTATGGTAGTTGAACCTAAAACTGGTTGTCCACCACCAGTTGAATT
This sequence comes from Blastocatellia bacterium, assembly GCA_023265235.1. Lineage (GTDB taxonomy): Bacteria > Acidobacteriota > Blastocatellia > Chloracidobacteriales > JADJPF01 > JADJPF01. The sequence goes on along the minus strand of JAHFUF010000640.1, from coordinate 1,318 downwards.
AACAGCAAAATCTGGAAAGCCATCAAGATTAAAATCAATTATTTGAGGAATAAAGGAGTTATCAATTATTCCTAACCCCCCAGTAATAGAGAGTGCTACACCAGGAACTTGCAGTAAAGAACCACTAGGAATTAATTGCCCATCCCCTTGACCTAAAAGCACAGAAACAGAAGAGATTTTTGGGATTATCCCAGCAGCAATACTATTTAATACCATTACATCCATATGATCATCGTCATTAACATCTGCAATGGCTAGAGATACTGGACTAAATCCACCACTCTCTCTTATTTGTGGTGTGAGAAAAAAGTTTCCTCCATCATTGGGTGCTACTGCGACTAAGTTGTTTAGATAGTCTGTATAGACTAAATCTGAGGCACGGCCAGTATTTCTAAAATCACCACTACGAATATTTGTTGCTCCTGAAGTAGCTACAAATTGACGAAATTGTGTAGGTTTATTAAAACTTCCACTTCCATCATTTATGGCGATAATTAGCAACCCATTACCAGCATTTCCTTTATTAGAAGTAGCAGTGATAGCTAGGTTATTAAGCCCTGTTATAGCATCTACAAAGGTAGTTACTGAAGTAGGTATAAATTCGCTATTAGTAAACAAATCTTTTACAGAAATCACACTGACTGTTGGGCTGGTTGTATTTGATATGTTATTAAGTAGAAAAACTGATCCTGTGGTTTGTTCTATAATGGCTAAGTCATTTAAGCGATCTTTGTCATCAAAATCACTTGCTTGTGACATACTAGTAAATAGTCTTAATGGGGTTGGTAGGTTTCCTGCTGCACCTGATAAGAACAAAACCCCACCAGTACTGCCACTATTACTAGGGTTAACAGTATTAGTGCTAAAACCATCTACAATTACTATATCACTTACGCCTTTTTGGTTTGAGGTGTCTAGCATCCCAGCCACAACCGCACTAGGATTAAAAATTGGAAATTGATTTTTAGTAAAAGAAAATGTGTCTATCAGTGTAAAATCACCAGTGTTACTAGATTCTATTACTAGTACTTTATCAGAGGTTGCGACTAAAAGATCTGTTTGTGCGTCTGCATCAAAATTAGCCAATGCCCCAACAACAGGGAGTTTTCCAACAACAAAATCTTTGCGACTTTGATAACCTGGTTTTGTAGCATCAGCAATATAGCTAGTAACTGTACCTGAGGTTTGATTAATTATACTAAGATCCATTACTTGATCATTTGTAAGATCACCTGGAATAACAGCAACAGGATTATCACCACAAGCTAACACAGAAACAGCTTCAAAAGCTGGAGTAAGGGAATCTAGAGACGTGACG
>JAHFUF010000074.1 GCA_023265235.1 Blastocatellia bacterium | reverse complement strand
TTCCAATCTTCATTACTTATATTATTTTTGAGCCTTACAAGTTCACCTATTTCCATTGCTCTTTGATTACCATATTCCTGCCAATTTTCATATTCGTTTTACCCCGTGAACGGTTACCTTATAAACAATACATTTTAAATTTATAGCCCTAGCTTAGTTGGTTAGTTAATCATGAAAAAATCCATTAAAATGATTAGATGGTTCTTAGCAAGGATTCTAAAATTCTAAAGCAATCAATAAAACCTTAATGCCCTGTTGTGGGTATCTGACTTTAGCCCATTAATTTATCTATCAGCACTTATTTTAAGAAGGAGGCAGTACAAGTTTTATTCTTTGCTAAATCATAAAACTTTGTACTGATATTTTTAGTGAAGGAGTGTTTTATTTGCGGTAGGTGTTTTGGCGATCACAACCTAGAGTGTGATTTAGACAAAACTGCTTTGAATACTACTTTACTGGGCTTGCCCCTAGTTAAAAACAGGTACAGGCTAGACCAGCGTATTAGCACAGAACCTATTGGAGCTAGTTACCTAGCTTATGATATAGAAAGTAAATGTAGCATTACTCTTAAAGTCATTTTAATGGAATACTTACAGAGTGATTTTCAAAAGTATTCTGAAGTATTGGAAGCTATTGCACAAATAAGCCACCCAAATTTAATCAGCATATTTGACTATGGTAAAAATGATGAGGCTTTTTTTTATATCGTAGTAGAACACCTGGAAGGAAAAACCCTAGAACAAATCCTAGAAGAACAAAAATACCTGCCTTTAGAACAAGCAATTCACTATATTAATTTATTATGTGAAGCAGTAAATGCTATTTATGATGCTGGTCAAATGTACCAAGATATAAGACTTGCTAATATATTTATAAATAATAACGATCTTAAGCTATGTAATCTAGGTTTATTTCCTAGCTTTAATGTTAAGCTATCTGAGGCTATGTTGGAGCTACCTTATTATATGTCTCCTGAACAATGTAATAACTTTGAGGTAGATGAGCGATCAGAAGTCTATTCTATTGGTATTCTTTTATATCAATTGTTAACTGGAAACCTACCTTTTTCTGGACAAAACTATCTTGCTATTGCAGAACAACATATTAGGCAAGCACCAAATAATCCATGTACTTTACGTCCAGAAATCCCTAGTAATGTTGCTAGTATAGTGCTTAGAGCTTTAGAAAAAGACCCAGATCGAAGATTTCAAAGCATTTTAGCCTTTGCTAGTCTTTTGTGCCAAGCTCTTAGACAAATAAATAAAATTCCTAGCTCACGACCAATAGGTGTAAACAAACCTTCTACAGAAAAAATGGGTATAGGGCAATCTAAAAAACTAAAAGAACCCAAAATATTAAAAGAGCAAAATAAAGAGCAAATTATTGATAATGATGATGTTAATAGGACAATAGAAATTACACGTCTTGCAGAAGTGATGAAAGAAGAAGGACTTTCCATAACACAATCAGGGATTCAGTTTTTAGAAGCTAATCCTTCATTAATTAAAGAAGAAACAGAAGATTTATTTTTAGACCTAGTAGAAATAGAGCAAGCACCTACTAGATCAAAAAAACCCTCTATAAAAAGAAAACCAACTATTAATCTTGCTCAAGATGATGACCAAGCTACTTTAAAAGACATTGAAGAATTGATTGATCTTACTAGTAATAAAGTAAATCTTGGCGCTAGTAATGATGACATCCTAACTAGTTTAAGTGGTAAGTTGGCAGAAAAGATCTATCCGTTGCCTTTAGAAATAGAGGATAGTACTAAGCCTTTGCCACCAGAACTTTATGCTTTGTTTAATGCTCAAATTAATGAAGAAAAAAATAATCAAGAAAAATTACCCTCATTTAACCAAAGAGAAAAAATCTCTATTAAAAACAGTTCTATTGATGTAAACATTGTTAAAGAGAGCCTAGCTAAAGATAGTTCTAGTAAAGATGAGTCTATTAAAAATAGCCCTATTACTCTTTCACCCACCCAAACCAGTTATTTTTACGCAGATAAATTACTAGCTCCTTATAAATCAAGCCAGTATCAGCGAAAGATGCATAACAATGTAGTTGTTCAAAGAGAAGCTTTAGCCAGCTTAGCTTTAGTATTAGCTATTTTTTCTCTTAGGCGTAGAAAGTGCTTAAAAGTTATCCCTCTAAGTAGTATTGCTCCTGTTTTACAAAAAAAACTAATTCTTGATGAAGACGACAAAGTTGTATTACAAATAATAAATGCAGGTGTAAAGCCATTGGATGGTATAGAACAAGCCATTTTCACAAGTTTTGGCCGTTCAAATGCAGTTTCTTTATATGGACTTTACCAATACTTTTTTCTTATTGCTGATGAACAAAAAATCGCTATTGCTGAATTAATCAATGATGCTATTGCTGATGATTTAACAGAAAAAAAATTACTTAAGGTTATACCTAGAGACACTAAAACAGTACTTGAACCAGGAGGAAGTGTCTGTTCCTATAGTGTTGAGGGGATAGAGATGAACTCTTACTTGTCTCTATATGATGAACTATTAGAGTTTATAGAAGGATTGAAAAAAGAAACCTTGTCAATAACAAATGCTAGTCAAATACAGGTATATACTTATATGTTAGGCTACTATAAAAATTTGTTTTGCCAACACTCCTATACTTTTGAGCGTTAGTTAATAAAATTAATTTGTTAATATTTCATTAAGTTTGCAGGGCTGTTTAATTATCCAAAGAAGCTCATTAAAGGCTTTTAATAATAGCCTTAAACTGATGGGCTGTTTTCCTTTGACCATTAATGGAAAAATTAAACAGCCCTGAGGTTTGTGTTATATTGTTTAAAAGAGGCTTTCTTAGCCCCATTAGCCCTAGAGAGGTAAATCATGAGTACCCCGTTTGAGCTAAATCAAATAGGAGCAGATTCTTTACGCCAACATCAACAAGAACGTTTGATTGAATGGACTGAACGTGTTTTTGCTGAGCCTGTTGCAGATGGTAATAGCATCAATCCTCGATTTTATGAACAAGGCTTTATTAGTCGTGAACAAGAAATTATTCTTTATAAAGATCTTTATAGTCGAGATACTGAACTAGGGTTAGGTTTAATAAATTGGCGTAAGTCTGAATTATTAGACGCAATTGCTTACTTAAAATCTTCTGTAAAAAAACGTGAATATAGCGCGTCACTTGCACGTAGTCGTCAAGAATCGTTAGATAAACTGGCTACTACCAGTAATCTTGCTCAAACACAATATGCTGAACCACGCGCAACACTAACAACAGAACTAGAGTTACTAGACACAGAACTAACATTTTTACGTGCTTATAGCTCTAAAATAGATGCTTTAGAAAGAGTGGTTAAGCTTATTGGTAGCGAAAGCACATTAAGGGTAACACGAAGTTCTGAACAAATACTAAGGCTCTTTAGCCAAAGTTGGCGAGGGCTAGTAAAAATCAAGGCATGGGTTGGTTATTTTAGCGATGAAGCTCAACTACCTGTCTTGCAACTCTACAAACAGCCTGGTGAACCTGCTGGGTTTATTTTGCCGCTTGGAGAAGGTATGCGAGCGGTAGCAATAAGCCGAGAAACTGCTGGCTATCTCCTACATTTACTTAAAGGAATTAACTCTCTAGCCGAAGCTTATCGAAAACAATTGATTGAAGACACATTTAACATAAATTTAGATTGGGGATATCCCCATATGTTAATAAGAGCAATTGTTGAGGTTTTTTATTTTTGTAATTTTGAAATGCCTTTTTCTTATGTTGATTTAGCCATAGACCCAGAGGATCCTTCTCAGCTATGTGTTTATAACTATGATAGTGGGGAATGGGAAATGGTTATAGAGGATGCCAATTCTAGCCGTACTCTAAAACGTGTTGGAGCCGAAGCATCTCAAATCTTAGTTAATTCTGTTGCTCTACTAAAGTGTCATCAAGAAAGTGAATTAAGTGAAATTATTAGAAGCGAAGCAGCAGAAATTACTAGCCCAGGAGAATCACATAATTATCGTTTATTTATGTGCTCTGGCCTGTCAGAATTTGATCTTGACCCAGCTAATCAAAGGGTTAAATTTCGTATGGCTTTTGGCTCTATGGCTCAACTTCTAGAATCAATTGTAGAGGGGCAAAATGATTTAACTTTGGTTAAAAAGAGTGTACTAGGCGGAGCACTTCAAACAGTTTTAGGTATGGCATTAATAGACTCTCGTGCTTTTTCTTTGCCTAGTGGGGTGCGTGGCCTAGATCCAATAGGACGCTTTCAACTTCTTTCAAGCTTTTGGCGATTGCTTGGCCGTCGTCGTGCAATTGCTATGTTAGGCGAAGATTATGTTAAACAAGTAACAAGTGGATTAGCTTCTCTTGGTGAACAAGGCCCAGAACATCCTACATTCCTTACTATGCGTGTTGGTACAGTAATGAGCACTGGCTCAAGTGTTCGTCTTGGAATGGTAAAAGTTGGTGAAGAGCAAACACTAGAAGAACCTCCTGTTAGTCCATTTACTTCTTTAGGGCTTTCTGATCAAATTAGGTTGCTAGACTTAGCAATTCAAAGCTGGAAAATGTCAGAAGAATTATTAGAAAAACTTCGAGAAGTCCGTTCTCAAGGCAAGCTAAAACGCATTCTAGAACATTTGCCAACCCTAGTAGCTTCACGTAAAGAAGATATTCAGATGAGGTTTAATAGCAAATGGCTAGTTGCTCAGTCATGGCAATGGACATTTATGCGATCTTGTGCTCCTGTAGCTTGGGATTTTTGGACTAAGCTTAGTAGTGATGAGCCTTGGGACAATATGTTGTTAAGCTTGCCCCCTTATCAAGCTCTAGGACAACTACTAAGGCTATTTAGTGATATTGTACGCTTAATGCTAATAATAGAATTATCTGGTTCAGAAGTAGCAGAAAGCATTCAAGTACAAGCAGAATCGGCTGGCCAGACTATTATGATGGGACTAGAAGGTTTTTTTAGAGAAGGTGAACGTTTGCCTCCACAAGTTGCCGAAGCAGTTAACTTTTATTATAACCCTGAAATTAGGTTTGACTCCTGGCTAGCATTTACTAGCAGTTTTCGCCGCTATTTAGGCCAAATGAAGCAAGACTTAAAACTCTTAGGAGTTAATAAAACTCTGCTTACTTCTATTAGTGGCTTGGTAGAACAAATAGAGATCCTCTATCCCGCTAGTGAAAGCGAAAAGACAGAAGAAACAGTTGCTGAACCCCAGCAAGAAGAAGCTCTTAGAGATTTGTTTATTGATGAAGCCAATGCTGAACAAGTCGAATTTCTTCTCCACAATGTCTTAAATGTCCCAGAACAAGATAGTTGGACGTTTTTTAAGCTATTATCTTTAACTATTAGGGCAGATAAAAGAAACCTAATTTTATTAGTTGCTAACAATAGTGAGATAGTGACAGAACTACTACCAGACAACAGTCAGCTTAGTGTGCTTTTTAATACTCCTACTACAGCAAAAACCTTTTTTAATTACCTAAGTAGCTTAGATCTTGTAAATAATCCACCATCAGAAGAGACCTTAGAAGAAATGCGACCTAAAATGATAGCGTACTTTAACCAGCTATCAGAGCTTTATAGCTCTCTAGTCCCTATTGCTAACCAGATACCTAACTTTCTTCCACAAGATAGAAAAAAATTATCAGATTATTTAGCTAATGCTCCTCAAAAGAGTAGTGGGCTAAGCTTTTTAATTTTGCTAGCGTGTAATCGGCTAGTAGTAGATATTAGTGAAACAACTGATCCTGCTAGTATCCAAGCAGAACGTGCAGAAAGCAAAATACGTGCTTACCTAAGAGAACAAATTAACGCGAGTGTAGAAGAACCCTCCGTAGAGGTCTACCCAATAGGAGGCGGACGCATTTTAGCACGTAAAGGGCAATGCATTATTACTCATCAAGATGAAGGGTTTGAGCCATTGTGGTGTGAACTAACACAACCTTGTTCACGAACACTTTACTCAAAATTTATTACCAAGAAGTTTTCTATGATTGCACAACTATTAAGCCGAGAATTTCCTGATTATCAAATATTGGTCAGATAAAAATATCAGCAAAAACAGGAAAGACGCGCATCATAATTCATCTTTTGGAGTTTTTATGCAAGAAAGCGAGTCTTATATTGTTAAAGCATCAGAAAAGGCTACTGAACTATTAGCAAATGTTGATAGTTTGAAAAATCAACTAGATAGTTATAGACATTTAAAAGAAAAAGAGCATATTTGGCAGGCAATACAAGAAAAATTACGTTCTGAATGGACATATCACAGTAACGCTATAGAAGGTAGTGCTTTAACATTGGGAGAAACTATATTTTTCTTGCAGTACGGTTTAACAGTAGAAGGAAAACCATTTAAAGATTTTTTGGATGTAAGAAACCATGCTGAGGCTATAGAACTACTGTATGGATACGTTGCAGAAGATCGATTTATTAGTGAAGGATTTATAAAAGAAATAAATGCTTTATTGCTTTCAGGAGTAAGCTACACTAAAGCCATAGACCAGTTTGGAAATCCAACTAAAAAGCCCGCCACCCCAGGAGAATATAAGAAGTTACCAAATACAATTTTAAGGCCAGACGCAACGATTCACGAGTATATCTATCCCTTAGAAGTACCACCAGAAATGGAATATCTATGTAAATGGATAAAGAACAACCTAGAAACTCAACATCCTATTACTACAAGTGCGGTAGCTCATTATAACATGGTAAGAATACACCCGTTTGATGATGGAAACGGTAGAGGCGTAAGAATTTTAATGAATGTTATATTACTGAAAAGAAAATACCCGCCAGCTATTATTAAAATGGAGAACCGACGCAAATATATTGAGGCAATGGAACAGGGCGATAAAGGAGATCTTAATTCTTTTATTGAGTTTGTTTCGCAATCTCTTATTGATACTGCAACTGATATGCTTAACGTGTTAAAGAATAATGGAAATGGAATCTCTCATTCAGGTTAGTGGTGTTTTCAAATCAAAAATTTCCTTGTAAATAGAACTGTATGGTGTATAGTAACACTATACAATTCTATTCACCTGGTATTAAGCAATGTTTATTTCAATTGATGAAAAAGATCGCCGCCCAATATATTTACAAGTAGTAGATGAGATTAAAGCCTTAATTGCTAGAGGGGAACTTAAAGAAGGAACACCATTGCCTCCTGTTAGGCAGGTTGCAGCTAATTTGGGTGTAAACTTAAACACTATTGCTACAGCTTATCGTGAATTACAGGAAGAAGGTCTAATTAGTATTAAACATGGAGCAGGAGCAATAGTAACTTCCTCTAGAGCAAATAATAGCGATGATAATTTACGTCGCCCTCTTAAGGCCGCCTTAACCCAATTAGTGCTAGCTGGGCTATCTAGCACAGAGATTTTGGAAATAGTTGCAGAAGAACTAAAACAACTATTCAAGGGAGCAAAGTAGCTATGACAAACATACTAGTTTTTTGGTTTATTTTTGATGTTTTAATCTTTGGCCTAATGCTTTATATGCCAATTATGCGTAAGGAAGAAGCTTTTTTTGGCACTAAGGTTAGCCTAGAAACTTATCAAGGAGTTGGCCAAAAAATACTTAATCGTTATAGACTTTGGCTAATACTTACTTTTGTCCAAGTTGAAGCATTAGGATTAATACTTTCACTTTATCGTAATACTATGCCCTTTGCTCGTATTGTTAGCCTACCTTTGATAATTATTGCATCGATGATTTTTTATGTGATTTTTGCTCGTCAAGTTAAACCCCTTCAAGTTATTGAGGAGGCTCAACGCTTTGCTACATCGCTTAAAGTACGACATTTAAGTGATTACACTAGCATTGGATTAGAAATAGCTATTGGATTTACTATTATGATTCCTACTTTAGTGTTAATTTACTATTACCCATTACTACCAGACAAGATTCCTGTCCATTGGAATTTGGTTGGTCAACCTGATCGCTGGGCAGATAAAAATATTTTTTCAGTTTTCTTTTTGCCAGTAATAATGGTTTATTTACAAGGTCTGTTTTGGTTGATTAAATATGGGATTTTACAAGTAAAAATGACTTTACCTGCTGAGCATACAGCAGAATATTTTGATACTAAAGAGCAGTCTTTACAAATTGGAGTTAGTTTAGTAGATAGACTCCGCCTACTACAATCTATTTTGATGGGAGCTATTTCACTTAATATACTTTCTGCTACTCTAGGTAATGGAGGGGTTACTAAATGGATTATAGTAATGGCAATAGTAGGAGATGTGGTCATTCTAATTTTATGTGCTTACAACATATTTCAAATAATGAAAATAGAAGAAAAGCTAAAAGCTATTTCAGGTCAAACCTACGTAGAAAATCCTAGAGACGCTCAACATTGGTATGGTGGAGGGATGTTTTACTATAATCCTGATGATCCTGCTTTGTTTTTGGAAAAAAAGGTTGGCTACGGTTATACAATGAACTTTGCTAATAAACAAATTTTTCTCTATATTGGTTATATTGCTTTATTACCAATATCAATCTTAGTCTTAACAAGACTAGGAAAGCTCTAAGAATAAATATTATTAGGAACAAACAATTGTAAGGGCAGACCTATGTGTCTGCCCTTCTTTTCTTCAGAGGGTGAACAGTTCGCTCCTACATATACATATTTTAGAATTTAATAGAAATTTTACCAAAATGTGATCCATTAGCCATAGTTTCAAAAGCTTCACGAGTTTTTTCAAAAGAAAACACTTTATCTACAACAGGTTTCATTTTATGAAAGGCTATAGCACGGTTCATATCTTCAAAGGTTGAGCGACTACCTACAATAATTCCTTGTATCCGTAAGTTCTGCATCAAAATAGGAACTAGGTTAAGTTTTGGGCTTGGGCCGCTTAAAATACCAATTACGCTAATTTGTCCAGCAAAGCGTACACACTTTAAGGCTTTATCAAAAGTATTTGTTCCCCCTACGTCAACTACATGATCAACTCCATTGCCTTCAGTCAGATCACGCACTTGTTTATCCCAGTCAGGATTATTTTTATAGTTAATGGTTTCATCTGCTCCTAAAGCACGGGCACGGGCTAATTTCTCATCGCTACTAGAAGTAATAATTACTCTAGCACCAACCATTTTGGCAAATTGTAGAGCAAAGATTGATACTCCTCCTGTGCCTTGCAATAAAACTGTGTCACCTGCTTTAAGACGACCATGGGAAATTATTGCATTCCAAGCTGTTACACCAGCACAGGGTAGAGTTGCTGCTTCTTCATCACTTAAATGTGCAGGTAGGTGCACTACTCCATCTTCGTGTAAGGCTACATATTCGGCCAAAGTACCATCGTGTGGCCCACCTAAGGTTGAGCCTAACCTAGTTCTAGCTGGTTCACCTGCTAACCATTTTTGAGCAAAAATAGATGCAACACGATCTCCAACCTTGACTCTTTTAACATCCTGACCAATGGCTACTACTTCACCAACACCATCAGACAAAGGAATAAGAGGGAGCTTTTGTTTAGGGTTGTAAACACCCATTACAGTCATTAGATCTCGGAAGTTAAGTGATACAGCGCTCATTTTTATTAAGATTTCATCGTTTTTTAGTTGCGGTTCTGGACGCTCAGTTTGAATTAATGTTTCTAAGCCAAATTGTTGAATTTCAAAAACTTTCATTGTGTAATTTCCTTAGTAGTTTAGTGTAGGGTTCAAAATAAGCTTATATCCTACAATTAAGTTTACTTGCTTTGCTAGTAGGCTTAGCTATTAAGTAGCCTTCAAATAATGGTTTAATACAGTGTAGTTTATAGACAAATACTTGGAGAAGTATTTATAATGTTGGCATAAATCAAAAAAATCAAATAACCCTCTTTTATATAGCGTTAGGTGAAAACAGGTCAAAAGTAATGACTAAACCCAAAAAAACAAAAGATCAGCTTATTGAGCAACTAGCTGGTAGAGAAAAAGAATTGCAAAACAAAACATCTCAATTAGCAGAGTTAAAAGCTACGACTGAGCAGCGTACACAATCAGAAACAAAATTTTTTTCTTTGTTAGAGTCTGCTCCTGATGCCATCATTATTGTTAATACACAAGGCAAAATTAGTATTATTAATACACAGGCGGAAAAATTATTTGGCTACACACGAACAGAGTTATTAGGACAATCGCTTGAGACCTTAATTCCAAAAAACTATCACTATAAACATGGCCAGCATAGAAAAGATTATTTTAATGATCCTCATACTCGTCCAATGGGGTTAGGGCTTGATCTCTATGGACTGCATAAAGATGGGCATGCATTTCCTGTTGAAATTAGTTTAAGCCCTTTACAAACAGATGAAGGGATTTTAGTTACAAGTATTGTTAGAGATATTACAGAACGTAAACGTTCAGAAGAGGCACTTAAACGCGCTCATGATGAATTAGAAAAAAGAGTAGAAGAAAGAACCGCAGAAATTTCTTCTACCAATAAAATGTTAAAGGAACAGTTTGAAGAATTAAAACGTGCTGAAGAACAAATTCGTGAGCAAGCTGCATTACTTGATAAAACCCAAGACGCAATCTTGGTTCAAGATATGGAAGGCAAAATAGTTTTTTGGAATAAAAGCGCGGAACGTCTTTATGGTTGGACAAGACAAGAGGCAATAGGACAAAGTGCAGAAAAACTACTTTTTGAAAAATATGACAGGCAAGCCGAAGAAGCATTAAATATTGTAATGGACAAAGAAGAATGGCGAGGTGAACTACAAAATATTACTAAAGATGCTAAGGAAATCACTGTAGAAAGCCGATGGACATTGGTAAAAGACGGAACTGGCAAGCCTAAAGAGAAACTTATAGTTAATACAGATATCACAGAGAAAAAACGATTAGCTGCACAATTTTTACGTGCCCAAAGAATGGAAAGCATTGGGACTTTGGCTAGTGGTATTGCGCATGACTTAAATAACGCCCTAACACCTGTACTAATGGCAGTACAGATTCTAAGAGAGAGGTTTATAGACGAAGAAAGTCAATTTTTATTAAATATTCTTACTGCTGGTGCTGAACGCGGCTCAGATATGGTTAAACAAGTACTCTCTTTTGCTCGTGGTGTTGAAGGTAATCGTGTACTAGTACAACCAAGGCATTTTATTATTGAAATCAAAAAAATTATTGCTCAAACCCTACCAAAATCTATCCAAATAGATACTTTTATAGCAAAAGACTTGTGGCCAGTCGTTGGTGATGCTACTCAATTATATCAAGTTTTACTTAATCTATGTGTTAATGCTCGTGATGCAATGCCTAAAGGGGGAAAGCTTAGTATTACAGCAGAAAATATTACTTTAGATGAAAATTATATACGTATACATTTAGAAGCCAAAGCAGGAGAATATGTATTAATCAACGTTAATGACACAGGAGTAGGTATTGCTCCTGATTTGGTAGATAAAATTTTTGAACCATTTTTTACGACTAAAGAGGTCGGTAAGGGTACAGGCTTAGGGCTTTCAACTGTATCAGCAATTGTAAAAAGCCACAATGGTTTTATTGAGGTCTATAGCGAACTAGGACAAGGAACAAGATTTAAAATCTTTTTGCCTTCTGCACCTCAAACTATTAATCAACACTTAGAGGTGAAACCCGCTAATCTATTATTAGGTCAAGGTGAAACCCTTTTAGTTGTAGACGATGAAGCCTCTATACGCCAAATTACTAGAGCTACTCTAGAAAAATATGGTTATTTGGTAATTACTGCTAGTGATGGAGTAGAAGCCTTAGCTCTTTATACTAAACACTCTAAGGAAGTTTCAGTGTTAATCATTGATATGATGATGCCCTACTTAGATGGTGTTGCTACTATTAAAGAACTGCAAAAGCTAAACCCTGAGGTTAAAATAATTGCTTCTAGCGGGTTAACTCCTGATAATAAAACTATGGAAGCTATTGTTGGTGCAAAAGCCTTTTT
>JAHFUF010000073.1 GCA_023265235.1 Blastocatellia bacterium | reverse complement strand
AGGTAAGCAGTTTTTCCAAAAAGATTAACAACAACATCAACATCTGGAAGATTTGCTCCAACTACCCAAAGCAGCATAGAATTTGGAACATAGCGTTCAAACCCACAACGATAAAGCGCGGCTCCAAATAGTGAATGTGTAATATTTTCCATAAACCTAGATAGTTAGTACCATGTAGAAGCAGCCCTATGTAGCTGCCTTTATTCTATTAAAAGACATTAACCTAAAACTAGCTTTTGTAATTTTGGTAAAATTTCTTCTGCTTTGCCTTTGAGAAAACAAGAGGAAAGTGTACGAGAAATTCTAGTAGGCTCAAGGTTAATCTCAATAATTTTTGCCCCTAGTGCCTTTACTGCATTAGGCAGCGCAGCCGCAGGATAAACATCTGCTGAAGTCCCAATGATTACTAGTAAATCCATACTATTTTGCCAATGGATAATGTTCTGAATTGCTTCACGCTTTACATCTTCACCAAACAAAATGACGTTAGGTTTTAAGTAACGGTGTGTTTGATGACTAGCTGGTAAGGTTCTAGCACGAGGACAAGGCACTGGCTCAGGCTGGAGTCCTGTTTCTGGCACAGCTTCAGTGTATCCACATTCAGGGCAAGCAAGTGTTCTACCGCAACCATGCATTTCTATTACATTCCTACTACCAGCAAGTTGATGTAGCCCATCAATATTTTGAGTAATTATTGCCTTTAATTTTTTTGCTTTTTCTAGTTCTGCTAAAGCCTTATGTCCAGAGTTAAAGCTAGCTTTTCTAGCTAGTTTACTAACAGCAAGAAACATTTGCCAAGCCTTTTCAGGGTCTTGGATAAAGGTTTCTAGCGTACCATATTCCATTGGGTCAAATTCTGACCACAGACCTTTAGGGCTACGAAAATCAGGTATGCCACTAGCAACAGAAATACCCGCCCCAGTCAGTGCTACAGTTACTTTGCTTGCTCGCCAAATTTCTGCTATTTGTTCTAAACTACTATTTTCTACGCTTTTCATAAACTATCCTAAATTTTTATTGAATTATTAATATTTTGGAGAAATTAAAAATGATTGCCAAAGTTACACACTATTTGACACAATCTTAGTCAAGAGTGCAACCACTTTTGTTTAGTTATATAAAATTTAAGGAATTTCAAAACCATCTATGAGCTACCCTTGTGTCAAATGTGGTCAACCAGCTAGTGATGTTAAGGCTTTGTGCCAAAGGTGTTCGTCACAAAAAAGCATGCAAAAAATAATGATTGTTGCTGTTATGGTAGCTATTTTAGCGATAGGAACTATTGTTGTGCTACTACTTCAAACTACTTCGCCGTCAACAGTTGAGCCAGTAATCCCATCTCCAACTATTTCAACACTGGCTACAAATACTCCTACTCCAAAGAGCACAAGCTCTACACAAACAAATCAAACAAATGCTATAAATCCAGGTATTTTAGAAAACTACAAAAACACAGTTCAACCAATAATATCAAACGTGCAAGCAGAAATGTCATCAACAATTTTAGACTTAAAAGAGTTCCTTAAAATTGTTAATTCAACTAAAGACACTAAAACAATACGTCAAATTATTGATAGCTTTCGTGAACAAATGAAAAAACATTCTGATAAGTTTATTAGCCTAAATCGCTCTTTACGCTCGGTTGCACCACCTATGCAATTAGAAGAGCGTCATGAAAGATTAAGTGCAGGGATTAGTAAATATAATGGTTCAGTTCAAGGTTATATTACTGGGTTAGCTACTTATAATTTTCAGCAAATCCGCGCTAGCCAGACCCAATTAGAACAAGCTGATAAAGAAATTCTTACAGTAATGATGGAACTACAAGAATTTATCACCCAACCTTAAAACGCAGAACATTATATCTCCTTGTCTTTTAGGTACAATACTATATTAAGAAACTATTAATTTTAGCTTGATAACCTACTATGCTATAATGGCTTACTTTCTCGACACTCTACCAAAATCAGATAATTTTAGAGGGAAATAATGCGGGGTACTTTAACTACTGCTTGCCTGCCGGATTTATTGCGCACTATTTATACAGATCGGCGCACAGGAACCCTTATTCTTACGCAAGGTGATGTTCGGAAGCAGGTATTTTTTGAATTAGGACAAATCGTTTTTGCCTCTAGTACACGTAATGAAGATCGTATAGGAGAAACTTTAGTTCGACATGGTAAACTTACTCGCGAACAATTAACCGCCGTTCTAGGTTTTTTGACTCCTGGGCAACATTTAGGTAACTTTCTAATAGAACAAGGTGCTCTTAATCCTCGTGAGTTAATCAGTTATGTTAATTTTCAGATAATAGACATAATTTACTCGCTTTTTAGCTGGACTGTAGGTAATTATGAGTTTGCTCAAGGGAATGATTATCTTGCTCCTGAAGACTTAAAGCTAAGGCTTTCTACAGCAACAATCATATTAGAAGGGGTACGAAGAACTGAAGACTATGAAGTTATTAGACGTGGCTTAGGCGATCTTAACAGGCTCCTTGTGCCTACAAATATACCTTTACTAAGGCTCCAATCTATTGTGCTAAAACCAATTGAGCAGCGTATTTTAGAGCTAGTTAAGCAACCAGCAGATATTATCAAAGTACTAATTTCTATAAACGAATTACCCCAAAAAACCCTAAAAGCACTTTATGGGTTGCTTTCAATAGGGCTTTTAAGACAAGGTGAAAGCCCTGAGCTTTCTACTACGACAGGAAAAATGGTTGCTTCACAAGCCTTACAACAACAAGCTGCTAATGCTTTACCTATGGAATATACACTTCGTACTGCTGAACAAATACCTGTAGCAGCAGAACTAACCTCAGAAGCCAACCCTATACAAGCGCAACCTCTGCCTCCACTAGATTTAGATAGAGTAAAACGAGATATTGCTTTAATTAAAGATCGTGTATCAACCCAAGATACAAGAGTAATTTTTGGCCTTAGCCCTGATCCTAGCCAAGAAGAAGTGCAAAATGCTTATTATAGGCTAGCCACAAAGTTTCACCCTGATAAATTTATCCAAGCACCCAGACAAGTAAGAGAAGATATAGACTATATTTTTGCTAATTTGACAAACCTCTATAACAAACTCCAAATAGAGTTGCCAGGAGCAAACCTTGCTCCTGCTATTACTTTAACAGGTAGTTCAGCCAGTTTGACTAGACCACAAGGTTCAACAACAGGTAGTTCACCTAGCCAACCTAGACCACAAGGTTCAACAACAGGTAGCGCACCTAGCCAACCTAGACCACAAGGTTCAACAACAAATAGCTCACCTAGTTTATCTAGCCAACCTAGACCACAAGGTTCAATAAGTAGCTCAACTACTATGCCTAGACCTAGTGTTTCACCACAGAATTATTCCTCTTCGCCTTATCAAATGTCATCACAAGGAGCCTCAGACTATCAAATTCCTTCTTCGCCTTATCAAATGCCATCACAAGACTCAGATTATCAAGTCCCATCACAAACACCTTACCAAGCACCAAAATATTCTAGTTACCCTAGTTCTAATGTAAGCCCAGTAATACCACATAATCATCTACCACCTTCGTTTGCACCTCCAACTAGTCAAGGAGCTAATCGTGGAAGCGAGAATTTTATATACCAAAGTAACCCAGCATCAAGACCACTGCCAAAAGGTACAGTTGCCGCACGAGTAGGAAAAATAGATCTTGAAGTAGCACTCAATGATTTATTTGAATATTTAGAAGATAGAAAAGCTCCATTAATTGTTTCTGATTCGCTTACTTCTCTCTTTAAAACTCGTCCTCCTATCTATATCGAAAGAACAAGCTTAATAGAAGCCATTGTTTCTTGGGCAAGACAAAAGGTTGGTTTTACAGGTCGTTCAGTAAATGAGGTTTTTCTTTCTGTAATTAGTGCGATTAGACATGCTGAACAAGCACGGGTTATACAAGACTTTGATCCAAATCAATTTTATGGTGGATTTATTCAAGAACTTGCTAGGTATTGTCCTCCTAATGAAGCTCAAAACTTTATGAATAAAGCTACTGAGCTATAGAAAACAATTTTTCTTACAAAAAAATAAATTTTACAAATATTAAACAATTTTTCTCGCATAAGCATCTTTCCCTTGCTATAATGCCCAAAGCTTGCCCATCTAAAAGAGGAAAATATGGCTGATAAAAGTAAACAAGAATTAATCATTAAAGTATTAGAAGAAACAAAAATATTCACTCAAAAACTACTAAAAGAAAACGAACGTCTACGCCTAATGGTAGCTGGACTAAAAAAAATCGACAATGACCAGACTTCCTCAGAACAAGTTAAACCCGAAGATATGATGGGTTCTATGGGTTCTATGGGTTCTTTAGAAGAACGCTTTGAATTTACAGTTAAAGAAAATAACCGTTTACAAAAAGAACTTGAAAATATAAAACATGAAATAACCAAAGCAGATTCAGAATCTCAGGATTATTACGCACGTTATTTAGAATTAGAAGAACAAAATGAAACCTTAGCTAATCTTTATGTAACCATTTCTCGCTTGCATTCTACGTTGCAATTTAACGAAGTAATAGAAATCATCAAGGAAATAATAATTAACCTAGTAGGATCAGAATCTTTTATTGTTCTTTGGTTAGACGAACCTGCAAAACAATTTCAAATGATTGCAGGTGAAGGTGAGCCGTTAAATCAACAAAAAGCCTTTCCAATAGGCAATACTATAATTAGTAAAGCTGCTCAAAGCGGAGAAATTTATATATCAATGACTGATAATAATTCACAAGATCCTATTGCATGCATTCCATTAAAGGCTTTTGGGCGTGTAGTAGGAGTAATAGTAATTTATCACCTACTTGCACATAAACCAGCTTTTTCCCAAACTGACTTTGAACTTTTTAGCTTAATGGCAGAACATGCTGCTTCAGCCCTTGTTACCTCAATGATTTTTGCTAAGGTTGGGGTAGACATAAATCAATATATTTCTATGGATAGTCTTTCGCAAATGATAAATAAAGGCTAAATAAATGTAGGGCGAGCTTATGTGTCGCCCTTCTTCTAAAATCAAAGAAATCAAAAAGTTAAATTAGTTCTTAATGCCCCTACAGCAATTCCCGGTGGGGGGTTAAGATAAATAGAATGAATAAGTTAAGTTTGTGAGTTTTTGCGATGTTAATTTATTGAAAACACAGCAAATATAGACTCTATATCACATATATACGCAAGTAAATAAATCTGCATATTTGACGTAAGGCTTGTTTTATCAATATTTTACCAGCGCAAGAATAAAGCTTTCTGAAACTCTATAACTATTTCTATACATTATACTTAGCTTGTTGACCGGGAATTGCTGATGCCCCTAAAGGGCATTTGACAATAGCCCAGTCCTTTAGGGCTGGGTGTTAGTTAATCACTTCCTAGTTTTGTACGGAAAATGTCAAAACCACCGCTAGTGTTATCTTGTGAAAGTAGCTGTATTCGTCCATCTTTATCAAATGAGAAATCAGCAAAAATTGAAATTCCTGCATTACTATTTAGGTTAACAGGCGTAGGAAAATTTTGACCTTTATCAATGGAAATGCTATAGAAAGTGTCTAGTACATCGTTATTTATACCTTGCCAAAGAATTGAGAAGCTATTTTTTAAGTCCTGTAGTACAACTGGGCCAAAATCGTCTCCTCCAACAGGTTCAAAGCTTTTAAGAGCAGAAAAATTTGCTCCTGCATCAGTTGAGCTAAGATAGAAAATTCGTGAGGCATAATCCATATCTGAAAGTTTCTTTGCACTACCTTCAAACGCAATAACTAAATTCCCTATATCATCAGCAGAAAGACTAGCAGAGGAAATAGTTTGAATATTACTGTTACTTATTAGTCGTTCACTGGCAAAACGTCCATCTGGGCCAGATTTAGTGTAAAAAAGCTGAAATTCTTCATCATCAAAACTACCACGATTAATAATAAAGTGTGTTGTATTGTTGGTTGGAAATAGGGTAGCAAAAACTAAATCATTTATTTTCTCAGTAACCAAAGTTGGTTGTGCATAAGTCAAGCCCCCATCAGTAGAGTTAGTAATAAAAAGCCCACCATTTTGACGGCTAAAATCTACAAAGATTGAGCGAGTGTTTTTTCCATCGCCTTCTATAATTAAAATTGGACTAGAAAGAGGTGATGCACTTTCAAAAATTTTATTAGCTGTAAAAGTTTTTCCGCCATCTGTTGAGCGCATATCAAAATTTGCAAAAGTAGGTTTTTGTGGATTAGCAGGATTAAGCGTAGAAGCAGCAATGTGTATTGTTCCATCTGCGTCTATTTGGGCACTTTCTGAAACAACAAATAAGTCTTCATCTTCTAAAATATTAACTAGACTAAAGCTTTTACCACCATCTGTTGAACGTAAAATATTGGTTCGGATAATAAACTTTGGTGTGTCAAATACTTCTAGGTGAACAATATAAATCGCAGTTTCATTAGAGAGCACAATGGGTTGGCCAATAAAGCTTTCATTCCTAGGTAACATTATTGGGGTTGAAAAACTCTTGCCTCCATCAGTAGAGCGAGTAAAGAAGATAGAAAAAATTCCTGGAGAATCATCTAGCCAAGCAATATTAATATTTCCATCTTTGTCGATTGAAGAGGCTGGCAAAATAGAACCACTAGAGTTATTAGCAATGTTTTGCTGTTCCTTAACTAGCTGATTATCACTTAAGATAGTTAAGCGCACAGAAGTAGTACGAACTACACCCCCTCGTCGGGCACTAATGGAAATAAAGTAAGGGCCAGGAGCAATACTAGTAGGAGTATGGACAGCAACTCTAAACCCTTTAGGGAAAGGGTTTTGCATCTCAGGATCAAGCAAGCTAGTAAATTCAAAATTAAGCCCTGAGACAGTAGAAGTTGCTTCAAAAGTAAAATTTGTGTCTGAGTCAAAAAGTTTTGTTTCAATAAAGAAATTAGCCGTTCCTCCAGCCTTGGTAACCTTTGATGAATCACGAGCACTAATAACAAAGTCTGATTTGCTATTAGTGGCTAATTCATCAGCAGAACGAAGCGCGATATAAACATCACTATCTAAACCATTACGATCATCACCCCAATTAAAGAGGAATTTATTACCCATTGTAGCTAATTGGCTATAGTCACCATGATAGCCTGCACGCAGGTCAAGAGGAGTAGGAATCAATGGCCAATTCGCTGTAGTAATACGCTGATTAGGAGAAAAAGTCTTGCCACCATCTTTAGAAACCGTAGCATAAACATCTAGTAAAGATAGATTAGTCAAATCATTACGTCTGTCATACCAAGATGCAGCAACAGCACCATCATTAGTAACAGCAACAGAAGGTAAGATTTGTTCTGCAATAGATTTATCATCATTAAGCTTGGCTTGCTCACTCCAAGTATTACCACCATCTTTGGAGCTTACTAAAAAAACATCTGCACGATCAGGAATATTTTCTGATCTCCCAGCATAGGCAACATAAATATTACCTTGATTTGAACTATTAATATCAACAGCAATAGAAGGAAATGGATTACCGCTAAAAACCCCATTAGCAGGGTAAGCAGGATTAGTAAATTTAGCTATTGTGGTTGGAGTAGAAAAGGTTTTTCCACCATCTGTTGACCTAGTAAATCTAATTAATACTGAGCCAAACAAACCTACTAAGGAACGATCATTCCAAACTACATAGACTTCACCATTTGGGCCTGTCGCCACCATTGAACCTTGAATAGCACTATTGTTGTCTATAGCTTGACCAACAACTATAGGAGGTTGGAATTTCTTACCTCGATTACGCGAAGCAGCAAACATAATTTTAGTTGTGCTAGTAGCAGGAAACCTTGTCCAACTTAAGTAAACATTATCCTTAAAACGTGATTTAGGAGAACGATCTATGGCTATCCATTCTTTGTCCTGAAAATCATCACGGCCACCAGCACTAGTTGAACCATCAACAGGACGCGACCAGTTTTTCCCTCCATCTAGGGAACGACTTACTGACACTAAACTACGATTGTTACGATCAAACCCAATCATTGCATAGTAAAAATTACCTTTAGTGTCTGCTGTTACTACACCATCACCTAGGTTAAAACCACCAATATTAGGAACAAAAGACTGTTTCCAAGTTGCTCCTGCGTCTTGGGAAACAGCAACTCCAGACAAGTTTCGTTGCTCTAGCCCAGCAGAATCATTAAAACTCACTACTATAGTTTTGCCAAAAGTTGCAGCAGATGTTTCACTTTGGGTTTTAACTTTGCCCCGGTCTTGACTAGGAATATTAACTAAAATATTTTCACCATTTGGGTCTGCCAAAGGCGTAGGAGAATAAATAGATTCTTGCGCTGTTTTATTAGGTTTAGCAATGTATTTGTAATTAAAGTAGCTTCTAGCTGAATAAGAAAGCTGACCAAACTTTTCAGGTTCTATCAATCGATTATCACGGCGTTTTGTTTGGCTACCACTTTCCCTGATTTTTTTTCTGCGCAAGTCAATAAAATCCATAAAATCTTTTGGATAACCTAAAGCGGCTGCTTTAAGGTCTTTTTTGATTTTTTCTGGGTTTAGTTTATTTTCTTGGCTTAAACTTTTAACAGGAATTTTATAAGCACGACTTGGCTTAGTTGGTTGACGACTATCGGCTTGGACTAAAGCAGATTGATTAGTTAATCCTAAGGCTAGTAAAAATATAGTAATTATAATAATAGGAATAAAAATATAGCCACTAAATAATGGTCTTGGCTTTTTCATAGATAACCTCGCTGGAATAAAAATTTTGAGGAATTTATACGTTGTATTTAAGCACAGCTAGAGCCAAGAAAGCACCGTTAAATAGAGGATTTCGACGAAGCTACTTTTCATTATTTCATAAATATTAAGTCCGATATCTTAATCTGTTTTGTTTTGCAGGATTGTAGGAGCAATAGTTATAGGTATCTCCTCATCGTTAGTTAAACTTAGTGGCGGTATTACTAGACTAGGATACTTAGCTGCAACAGCAGCAAACTTATCAAAAAATTCCCCAGTACTTTGATAACGCTCAGAAGGATCACGATTTAATACTTTTTGGAAAACACGATCAAAGGCTGTAGGTAAAAAAGAAAACTTGTGTGATATTGGGGGAAGGTCTTCTGATACCTTAAAAATTGTTCCTGTCTTACCTTCAAACTCTAAAGGTGTAGTGCCTGTTAACATTCTATAAACAATCAATCCTAAGCTATAAACATCAGTAGTTTGTTTAATTGGTAATCCTAATAATTGTTCTGGAGACATATATTTAGGTGTCCCAACAACCTGACCTGTTCCTGTTAAAAGGGTGTTACTAGTTTTTCCTTGTTCAGAAGAAAGTATTTTAGCAATACCAAAATCAGTTAATTTTGTTACCTCTAAACCATTCTCTAATTTAGTTACTAAAATATTTTCTGGTTTTAAGTCTCGATGTAAAACTTTGTGTTTATGAGCATTGTCTAAAGCTCCAGCTAATTGCCCTAGAAATTCTACTATTTTTTGTAAACTTAGCCGACCATGATTTTGTAAATAGTTTTGTAAAGTTTCTCCTTCAATATATTCCATTACAATAAATAAAAGCCCATCAGGGGTTTTACTATACTTATGTGTTTTAACAATATTAGGATGAGAAAGCAATAAACCAACTTTAGCTTCTCTCAAAAAACGTTGTACTAAAGTATTATCAGTGATATTTTCTGGTAAAATCACTTTAAGGGCTATGTTTTGGCTATCAGAAAGCTGTTTGGCACAAAAGACTGCTCCCATGCCTCCTTCTCCAAGAAGTTTTTCGATTTTATAATCGTTAGCAATTGTTTTACCTAATAAACTGTTATATTCAAAATTATTCTTGGGCATAAAATTATCAAAAGGTGAAAAGGTTTTATTTGTAAAAGCGTCTATAAAAATAACACAATTATTTTTTATTTACCCAACTAGATCTGCCTTATTTAGAATATTAAATAAACAAAAATTTGGTGATACGTATTCAAATACAATAAAAAATAGTGGGTTATGAGCTTTAGTACTATGGTTTTCTAGGAATAGTCCCTATTGCGTTAAAACAATAATGCATTAAGCTATCCTCATTAAACTACAAAATAATTACTTAATTACCTTAAAATACTTAGTATAGAATTTGTATAACTCTAAACTCGGAGTTTGTTTATGATAACTGTCTCAGACCGCTTAGATGGATCTATAGGTATCTTAAATATTTGTGGAAAACTATCTGGTGGAGAAAACTACAGCGTACTATCTAATAAAATAGTGGAGTTGCTTAGCAAAGGCTACATCCTTTTTGTGCTTAATCTTAGTGAAGTAAACAGTGCTGATAGCACAGGGATAGGAGAATTAATTGTTTGTCTTAAAAGAGTTAAAGAAAAAGGCGGTGAAATAAAAATAGCTGCTCCTTCGCAAAAAATTGATAACCTACTTCATATCACAAACCTAGAAAAAATTTTTGAAATACATCCAAGCGAGCGTTCTGCACTACGCAGTTTTGGCCATTAACTACTCAAAATTAAAGCTTAACTCGACTAATCAAGCTAAATAAGTTGATCGCAAATGATCTATTTAAGAAGTAACACAACTAGTCAAGTTTTAGTTTAATTCTTTGATGCTAACCCTATATATTGTAGTACTTGACTAGTTAAGACACAAACCTTCGTTTTGTTGTGTTGGCAAATTGCTTGACACTATTAAGAATAATATGTCACTTTGCTCTGGTGAATGTGCTTTGATTGCAGAGGTTGGAGGCTTTATGGGTAAGAAAATCCCACATGGGATCTCAATCACTATTTGTAATCACAAAGGTGGTAGCGGTAAAACAACAACTGCTTGTAATTTGGCCGCAGGGCTTGCACGCCTAGACTTTAAGACACTACTAATAGATGTTGATCCTCAATCAAACGCTACTATCACATTTTTAGATCGAACACTAATAGATATCCATCTTGGGCATGCATTCTTAGGATTTCAATCACAAAATGGGCAGTTTATGCGCCATCCTTTTGCAAATGCCGTTTATGAAACGGCTTTGCCCAACCTAGATTTGGCTGCGTCTAATCTTTCTTTGTCCAAACTTAATCGTATTATTGATTCTAGTGATATCATTGAACTCTATTATGCAGTCAAGGATTCCCGTTTAGAGTACGATTTTATTATTATTGATACTCCTCCTAACCTTGGGCCATTACTAGATATGGCACTTTTGGCTTCAAATCATTACATTATTCCTATTGAAGCTGCTTTTTATCCCCTAGAAGGCGTAAGCGACTTAGACGAGACTATTGGAAAAATTCGCCGTATTCATAAAGAAAACATTCACCTACTTGGGGCCTTAGTAACTCGTTTTGATCAACGTACAAAAATCTGTGGCCAAGCCTATTCAACGGTAGTAGAGACATTTAAGGATGCAGCTTTTGAAACTGTTATTCGTAATAATACAAAACTAGTAACAGCACCAGCACTTAATCAATCTATTTATGATCATGCTCCAACTAGTTATGGGGCTGAGGATTATACTCAGTTTGTAAAAGAGACCTTGGCAAGGTTAAAAGTTACAGTTGAGGGTAAAAATTTGATGGCAGTTCATAGCTAAGCAAGAATATGAGTAAGCAAAGTAGACTCAAAGAAAAACAGATAGAAAAACGTGTGCCCGCACCAAAACTTAGAAGAGAGCCTTTGCCAATGTCCATCAGTGTTAAGCACCATTTACCTATTAGTGCTGATGGGACATCTACTGATTTAACCATAGCAGAACTAGAAGCCAAAAATAATAGCTCTGTTTCTATCCCTCCACTTGACTACTCAACTAGTCAAGTGAAATCTTTTGCTAGTACTAATAGTCGTAGTCAAAAACGTCCTATAGAAAAACCTATTTATTCTAAGGCTAAGAATCAAAGTGTAGAAAACGCAAAGCTAGCCAGTAGAAT
>JAHFUF010000639.1 GCA_023265235.1 Blastocatellia bacterium | reverse complement strand
TTCTGGTTCTCGTTCTAGCTCAGGCACAGTGACTGTTCGTGGTTACACCCGCAAAGATGGCACTTATGTACGTGCTCATACTAGGTCAAGTCCAAGGCGATAAATGCCTGAGCTTATAAGTGAAACTTGCTGTGAATTTCTAAAAAGAGAATATTCAGTTATCAAATACCCTAGCCGCTATTTTTAGCGGCATCTAGCCAGAACCTGCACCGGAGAACTAGTGCGGGTTAAATAAAATCGAAAGGAGCTTGTGCTATGAAAAACTTATACTTTTTTCACAAAGAAGTTAGATTTTATACATTGAAAAAATTAACATACTGGTAACTTAAATCCAACAAAAGGGTAAATTATTATTTAATACTAGTCAAGTCCTTCTTGACTAGATTATTACCAGTAGTTTAATATTTCAACCTAATTGAGAGGAAAATTTTTATTACTAGCAGGTTTATTGACCAAATAACCTATTATTCGATAATATAAAGGGCAGGAATAATGTTTAGCCTAAGAGAGGAAAAAACTATGGGGGCCACTAGTCCTATAGAATATCATTGCACACGTTGTCATAGCGATAAGAGAACACGTAATAGAACTGGCCGAGGGCATATACTGCCTAATGCTTGCGGTCAAGACGGTTGTGGAAGTCCATTTTTTGACACATTGCCAGAAATTTGCTTTAAGACCATTTTTGAACCATTTCACTCTGTGAGCCAATGGGGACGACAGATATTCCTAAAAGCTGACGGAAATTATTGTGAAAAGTGTTTTTTCAGATGGGCTAAAGAAATGAGAATGGATACCGTTAAGGCAATTGAACTATGGGATTCTAGACCAAAAAAAGATAGTAATAATCTGGTTACCAGCTACTAAATTATTCTCTCACCTATATTGCTCTATGGCTAACGGGTGACACATGCCTAAAAATTGCACTACTAATGTCAGACAGCTACATTCGTTTCACAAGGGATTACTATCAGATATACATAGTAAAATTGTAGTTGACCATTGCTCAGAATGCCCCAAGTGCCTAGCCTTATTTGTCCAAGTTAGCGAAATAATGCAGGGCTTGAAAACTCCTTCACAAGCTGAGGATCTATTTGTTCTAAGATTATCAGTTAATAAAATTTTTGATAACGTTCTGGATGGCGTTAAGGAAGAAATACAAGAAGAGTCTACCCCAATCGAAGAAAAACCATTAAAGATTAATGTGGCTCAAAAAACTTCTAGACTCACATGGAATTTTAACTCCACCGTTAAGCATTATCTGCCTGTAGTTGTCGCGATGTTACTAGCTCTTACCTTAAATTCAATATACGTATACTACTATAAACGATCTCTAACCGAAAAAGACTTACCATTCAAGCTTAGCTCTACTAGGACAAATAGAGCAAATAACCAAAATCTTTACCAACAACTAAATTTAGCTATTGACAACTACCTTGCTAGTAGTAATAAATCGCATCTTGAGGAAGCAGATATTTTAGCCAATCAAATTCAACAGCAACATCAAGATAATTACGGTGTAGATTTAGTTGGATATTACAAATCCGTGGAAACAAAAGATTTTGGTAAACTGCAATATTTACGACAGGAAGTAAAAGAATTAGACAAAGCCCCCTTTTCGGCAAATGAGACCCAGAACTACTTAGCTAGAGCGCAAAAGACACAAGAGGATTTACTAATTTTAGGCAATATACTAGAATCTTATAGAGCAAAATACCTACTAGCAAACCGATATCTATTAATCAACAATACCGCCTACGAGCCAATCTTGGATGACGGTATAAGTTATTCAGAATCTAATGCCTATGTATTCTTAAAAGTTTATTTTCTAGTCTCCAAAGCCAAATCAGAAGCTAACGATCCAGACGAGTTGCGAGCCAAAACAAGACTGGAAGGTATATTTGCTCTTAGTAAACAGCTGGAACTAAATGATATTACCCCAAGCATAGCAATGTCCTTAGCCGGGGTGTATCAAAAACATGGAGAGAATAAAAAAGCTTTAGAAATGTCAGAAGATGCTCTGAAAATTCCAGGCACTAAGCATACAACGACTATCAGCTTAATGCATGTTGCTGGAATGGCTAGCTTTGCCTTAGGCGACTACGATAAATCGGATAAATATTTCCAGGATGCTGTTGTGTTGGCTCAAGAGCATAATAATCCATTTTATTTAGCCCTTAGTTATAGCTTAGCAGGTAGCCTTGCTAATGCAAAAGGTAATTTTATTGAATCTCAGGATCTATTGGAAAAGGCTGAAAAGGTATCAACTGCTGTAACCGATGAGTATTCTAAGGCACGCCTAATGTTTAATATTAAAGGCCATCAAGCCAAGCTTCGATTGAAAGAAGGTAAATACTTAGAAGCCTCTTCACTTTATAAAGCGTCGTTGAGTAACCTGGAAAAAATAGGCATACGGTCAAATTTAATACAAGCATCAGAGTTAAACGAGGGATTAGCTTTAGCCCTAGAAAGCACAAACAGAAAAGATTCTAGATACTACCACACTATCGCTGATTATCTTTTCCGGCAAGGAGGCCGTAAGAAGCAAATTAATTGTCTGATTTGTTTTTTACCTAGCCAATGTAATTAAGTAAAAAGTAATCAATCTACTTTTGATTGGCTTAAAATTACTGCTTCACAAGCAAGGGGACCAGGAAAAAAGCTACTCTTCTCCACCATCACAGGCATAAACCTACTAACAGACTGGTCTTTCACAACGTCGTAGTAGAACCCGAAGTGATCCACGCTCGCCATTTCCTTTGGTGGTAGGTTAGTGACATCAATCTTGTACGTAGCACCTATCTGGTAAGGAAGAGTAATTTCTTTATCTAGACCGCCAATAACAAGCGCATCATTAGGCTGTAGCTCAACACGCGCACCAGGTGTACCAAGCTGCCTGTTAAACGAGTGTATCTTGCTGGCAGTAACGAACTTATACTTTTCGTCAGTGACGCTTGCAGTAAAGAAAGTGCCAACACTGAAATGGATCTTTGCAAACAATTTGTTTTCATTTAGATAGAGTTGCTTTTGGAATAAGTCGCTCTCCATGTCCAAGCACCATCTAAAGTCTTGCTTGTCCTTTTGCATGTCTGGAGAGTAGTAACGAGTAGGTTTATTTGTGTTATTTGAATTAGGTGTGTTACCTGAATTAGCCGTATTAGCTATATTAGCTGTGTTATTTGAATTAGCCCTGTTAGGTGAATCACCCTTATTTCCTGTATCCACCGGGCTATTGATACTATTTGGGTTGTTTAATCTGTTAGGGATAGATACGGTAAGTGATTTGCGATAAAGCTGATTACCTTGGAAACTAGCAATGATTTTTTCTTTACCTTTTGCGTCAATTTGCTTTATTTCAATTTTTGGTGTGTGGTGCGCAACATCCAAGATGCCATCGCTAACCCTATTAGGATCACCAAATGCAAGGACTTGGAGTCCATCAAAGCTAAAGGTGACAGATGACCTAGAATTGGAGGCTGTTGTAGCCTCAATAAACATAAAATTGAAGCTAAAAGTGACACAAAAGGCGACAAAAATTAACAAACAAGCGTTTTTTTTCATTGCGGTAACTCCCTTATATACAAATACTTAC
>JAHFUF010000072.1 GCA_023265235.1 Blastocatellia bacterium | reverse complement strand
TCTGCTACTTAAGTTACCTGCTGCTGCCCAAAAACGCCTCAGAGAAATATCAAAAGGAAGCCATATTTTCTGGATCTTGGCTACTTTTCCCGGCTGATAGAATGAATAGCCATGAAATAGATCTAGATAGATTGTTCCCTTAGTGCCTATAAGGGTGAGTTGGCAGCTAGTTGGCCGTGCCTGCATACTAATAAATATTGAGAGCGTTGTTCCCGAAGCTGTCTGTCCCCAAGCACGAAACTCGCCTGTACAGGGGTGAAGTTTCTGCCAATGTTCTGTAGGTAGACCTGTGGTAAGAAAAATCTCCATTAAAGAGAGAGGGTGGGGGAGAATCTCGGCGATAGTCTCCGTTAAACTCTGACCAACTTTGCCTTCTCCGCCCGCCGAACAGATGACACTTTCTATATGAATAAGCTCCCCTAGTCTAGCGAAGGCTTGTTTGGCCTCTAAAACGCCTCTTTGGAATAAAAATTGGTGTACAGGACAGATAGAGACTTCTTGTTTAGCGGCATACTCATAGAGTTTTGTTGTGGCAAGGGCATCTATGGCTAAGGGTTTTTCAATAAGTAGGTGTAAACCCGCTTCTATGGCTACTTCGGCTAAATATTGATGGCTCGCTAAAGGGGTACAAATATGTAGAACGTGAAGTTGAGACTGTTTAAGCATCTGGGTAAAGTCTGAAAAAGCTTGTGCCTTAGTAAAGCGTTGGGCTAAAGCATTGGCTTTATGGATATCAAGATCTAATATGGCTACTAGATTTGCGCCTACTCTATGGGCAGTTACGGCATGCCAATAGCCCATCAAGCCTGCTCCAATAATGCCAACATTCAAGGGCTGTTTTAATATTAGTTGTTGATTTTGTCTAGCCGTAGTTATCATCAGATGTTTCTAACCAGTTAAGCTACTTAATAAATTGTTGACGTATTCTCCGTGCTAAGTTACGTGCCTTAAGATAGGGTGATAGCATTGGTGTGCCTAGTAAAGAGAAACAATCTTTGAGATAGTAGGCATCAACACGGGAAAGATTAGCCCGGTTATCGCTTCGTTGGGTGGGGGCTAAAAAAGTTCCTAAGCCTGCTTGAAACTCTTTAGCAACAATCTCTTGAGTGGCACTATTAGAAGCACCATAGGGATAGGCAAAATAGTCTACTTGTTTACCAGTATGTTCTTGGATAGTTTTACGAGAATTTAAGATCTCTTCCTTGACCGCTTGGCGCGTTAATTTGGTGAGATCGGGATGCGAACAGGAATGAGCGCCAAACTCTATGCCTAATTTTGTTAACTCCTTAATCATTGACCAGTTTAGGAGCGGCATTCTGGGGATAGCCTGATTCTGCCCTGGCCAGTAGTTATCTTGACCGCAATAATCTGCTACTAAAAAGACTAGGGCAGGCATTTGGAAGCTAGCTAGTAAGGGATAAGCAGTAGTATAAAAATTTTCAAAGCCATCATCAAAAGTTAAAACTACTTCTGTTCCTTGACAAGTACCTTTGTGTAATAGATCTAGCGCTGTTGCTAAGGGTACGACTTGAAAATTATGCTCTTTTAGATATTGGAGATGGGTGGCAAAAATCTCTGCGGAGAGAGAGATAACCGAGTTACTAGCATCTATCGAATGGTACATTAAAATAATAATATTATTCATCGATTTTTGACAAAATATCCTGATGCCGAGATAAAGAAGCCTAAGTGAGCAAGTATTTTATTCCCAATATTACTAGTTAGCATCTTTTCATAAATAGTTATTAACTGTTTACTAAAAAACTTTTGGGAAAGAGCCGCATTTATCACCGGTTTATAGGCTTGAACGCGCAGATCTTGAGTATTAGCTAAGAGATACCTTAGTTCTGACACCGAGACAGGATTTAGTTTATAGGGCGTTTGACAGATCTTTTCTATTACTTTCCACCTAAGTTGTTTAGGAATTAAGCCTGCCAGGGGAAATCCGGTATAGGCTTCTAGGAGACTATAGCGGTTGGCGGTATTGATAAAAAAAAATCCTTGCGGTTTTGTTACTCGTGCGGCTTCACTTAACATCTTTTTAGCTTGGTCAACATGTTCTAAAACAGAATCAGATATTATACCTGCAAAAACATTGTCCGTAAAAGGTAGTGCTTCAGCATTGGCGCAAACTAACAAGGGCGTAAGCCCTGCTTCTGCTAGTCGTTTCTGGCCAATAATCAACCAGCGTAAAGCAATATCAATACCAATAACTTGAGTGTAACGTTGTTGTGCTAAAAGAGTTAAGCCAGATGTTCCGCAACCAATATCCAAAAGAGGGCGATCTGTTATGGGAATAGCTTTCTCCATCTGGGTCAAAAAGTTCTCGGCTCTTATCACGCCGGTTTTAAGTCCTTCTTTGTATCTAGGTTGTAACTTTTCAGATACTTCGGGGGTAAACTGGTAGTAACGATCTACCAACTCGACAAAACTATACTCCTTATCACCTAAAATGCGGGCTACTTTAGCCACTTCTTCATCAATACTGATATAGGGATCAGGAAATATTCTAAAGTCGGGAATACCAAACCTAAGGGGAAATTGTCGGTTACAGTGAGAACAGTAATAATAGGTCTCCGCAAATGTTGCCAGTACCTGACAAATAGGACATGCTAAGATATTTTGTAGCTCGATACCCTTCATATTATTTATTGGCTAATACTTGTAAAAATGTTTGGGCGGTAGTATCCCAACTAAGTTTTTTAGCATAAGCGCTGCCTTTCTCAGCAATCTGTTTACGTAACGAACTATCTGTTAAGAGACTGTACATCGCGTTTTTTAGTCCCTCGCCATCTTCAGGCGCGAAATAGAGCGCACCATCAGGGGCAATTTCTGGTATGGCACTGTTCAGAGTCACAATTGCTGGTACGCCCGAAACCATCGCTTCTATTGCAGGAAGGCCAAACCCCTCATAAAAAGATGGTAAGATAATTGCAAGGGCACATTTATATAAAGTCGCTAACTCCAGATCCGTAAGATAACCAGTGAAAATAACCTGTTCCGTTAAGCCCCTCTCTCTGATTAGACTATGGAGAGTTTCAAAGTCGGAGAAGAATCGGTCATTTTGGTAATCTCCGACCAGAATGAGTTTACTCTGGGAGAAAGCTTTATCACTAAAGGCTTTAATTAAAAGTTGAAGATTTTTATGAGGGTTTATACCGCCCACATAAAGATAGAAAGGATCGTTATCTTGCAACCCCACTTTATTGATTACTGCGGGATTAGCCGCTATATCAGCATGTTGAGCAAAAAATTGCGCGGGTGCTTCTAAGAGAATATGTATTTTCTCTCTAGGTATGCTAAAGACCTTTTCTATCGAGTTACGGGCAAATTGAGAAACGGTAAAAACAATGTTCGCTTGCCGACAAGCTAGCCAGACTTTTGCTTGCCAAAACAGCCTATCTCTGCGCGTAGGAAAGATCAACTGAGGGTAATTTTCGGCAATCGTATCATGTATTGTGATAGCAACCTTACAGCGATTGGCAATAGGGAAAAAGCTATAAGTAGAAGGGAAATAGAACCAGTCTAAATCTTCTTGAAGAACGGCTTTTGTCATGCGGAGGAGATCTAAAGGAGCGCGATAACTATTAGCTCCCGCCGCCTGATTAACCTCTTTACCTATTTTGACAACAACTTTTCGGTAATCACCTTCTAGATCTAAAATAGTACTAGTCTCCAGATCACAGAAGAGGATATATTGATTATGGTGATCATTTTTAAGTATTGCTTGTAATAACTCTTTAGTAAAACGGCCATAACCTCTTTTATTGGCTAAACAACAAGCATCTATTCCTATTTTCATATCTATCTCATGGCAAAATTATTTAGCCTTGATCCTTATACTTTCTATCTTAAGAGCTGACCGATCTACCATAAGCGCTAGCCTCTCCAAGCGCCCAAGCCACTAAAAATAGTACTAAGACAGGTAAGGTGTAGAGCAATTTTTGGCGCTCGGACGGTTGACTAGCCGTAAAGATACGTTTTAAAAATATCAGGGGAATTAACGGCGAGGCGAGCAGATAGCCAACCCTTTGAATACGAGTCAGTTCTTTAGCACGATCCTTCCCAAAGTTGTAGCCATGTCGGAGACGGTTTTCGATAAAGGCTCCGATTGTGAAAGAATGATGGTGACAGACTACTAATTCTGGGAGCATGGCCATTTTTTTGGTCTCCCGCCATATTTTGATATTAATAAATGGTTCCCAAAAAGCCGTAGCAAAATCCTTTTCCAACGCAAACAGTTCCTTACGTCGATAAGCAGTATTATCACCGGGTAAGTCGGCAGTCTCATATTTTTGGAAAGGCAACATATAGCGCCAATAACGGCAATAATAGATGGCGGAGTCTACAAGAGAAGCCTCCGCGCTATTCTTTATCGCTCCACCTACGGCGGCATACTCTACCAAAGCGGCTCTAGCTATCGCTAACCAAGCATCTTCGGGAACACAGTGAGCCGTAGTAATAACTAAAATATCGCCGGTTGCTTGTTTGAGACCAATACTCCAAAGCTCTGGTATTAAAAGAGTTGGTGGATTTTTTATTAAAGTGACTTGAGGAAACTCTTTCTGCACTATTTCTGCTGTAGTATCGGCAGAAGCATCAATTAAAAGAAGCTCATCTCCAGGGTTCAATTGCTGGAGGATAGCTTTAAGATTAGCGCGTATTGAGTTAGCCGCATTTTTAGCCGCAACAATAACAGATATGGACATTAATGAGTCTGTTCCTTATAACCAGATAGCTTCACCTTTTTGGGCTGACTCATAACCAGCAAATACTAGACGAATCAGTTCCCGTGCCTGACGAACACTAATATTATCTTTTTCTCCCGCTTGAATTTTGTTGACAAAGCCACGTAAATTAGCCGCCGTAGCGGAAGCAAAAGCAGACTGCCGTTCAGACGCAATTACTTTGCTATATCCGCCTTTTTCTAATACAGCTAACCCGCCTTTGACCAAACCATAGCGCACAATAGGCCGGCCTAAAACTCTCGACCAGTCTAGCGAAGCTTTTGCCACGCCCCCTAATGAAATACGCAGCGAAGCTTCATGGCAATCTACCCGCATCTCAAAATATCTTTCCGTTGCATGACTAATACGATTAAAAACAATAGTCGCCATTGCTTCATTAGGAAACCTCAAAGTCCCCACTACCACGACATCGGCGGCTATGTCTGGGCGTGAACGAGGCGTTTGAACGCTAATAGATAGAGGGAAAGCCCCAAAAAAGAAACAGAGGAGATCAAAAGCATGCGTACCAAACTCAAATAGTGTGGACTGAACCAGATCGGCTCGCCAATTCTTCTCTTTATAAGGAGGATGAAACATCTGCTGCCAGCATTGAATTAAGAAGGGTTGACCAAAATCTCCTCTTGCCATCTGTTCTTGAGGAATACGATACATATTCATATACCGATATTGATTATTAACTGCGACTAAGCGGGCAGCTTTATCGGCTTTTTCAATAATCTCATCGGCTTGGGCAAGGCTATTGACAAAAGGTTTTTCACAAAAAACATGTGCGCCTTTGTCTAAAGCTAACAAACAGAGATCTTTATGTAACTGAGGAGGTGTCCCAATAATTACCAGATCGGGGCGTTCTTTTGCCAAAAGTGTCTCAGCATCAGCATAAACTTGAGGAATTTGAAAACGTGTTTTCATCAAATTTTGGCGGCTAGTGTCTGGATCGCAAGCCGCGACTAAGCTTATTTCGGTAACTGTTGCAATTGCGGGGAGATGAATTCGCTCTGCGACACTACCAAGACCGATTAAACCTACTTTTAACATTTAACTCCTCATAATAGATAAAGAGAACCTCCTCAATTTTTGGGCAAATACTGGTTAATTAACTCTAGGTATTGCTCTATATGCTTGTTCTCATGCCATAAACGTTGATAAGCTTCATAACCATTTCTCCCTAGCTCCCTTCTTAGCGGGCTATTTAAACGTAGACTTTCCATTGCCTGAACTAGTTCAGCACTTGTCGAGTAATTGATACCACCTTGACTTTCATTTACTATCTCAGCAATGCCACCCATATTATGGGCTATTACGGGTGTTTTTTGGTAGAAAGACTCTAGGGCAATAAGGCCAAATACCTCAAAACAGACAGAAGGAACTATAGTAGCAAGTGCATTACGATAGTAGGGTATTAGTTGTTGATATGATAGTTTACCTAAAAAATGAATATGTGCTAGCCCTTTACCCATCTTTTTTAAGGTATCTTGATAAGTACCTTCTCCAACAATTAATAAGTCTGCTTGCTTATAGTCACGAAATACCTCTATTAACTTATGAATACCTTTGATCTTTTCTAGGCGGCCAACATAAAGAAAATACTCTTTGGCGTGAGGAGGTATATCTGTTACGCCATCTTTCTCAATCTCCTCCGAAGGGAGAAAGTGAGGGATGTGTTTAATAGGAAAGGTGAACCCTCTTTCTCGATGTTTGTTTATCGTAAAATTGCTAGGGGAAATAAAACTATCAACATGTTTGGCATACTTTTCTAACAGATCACTATAGCGCCAGAGTTGGGGAGGGGTTTTCCCCCCTATTTGGCAAGCAACACAGGAGGGTTGCTCACATATTTGATTATTAAACTTCCAGAGAACATGCATGGGACAGATTAACCAATGATCATGCATTGTATATAGCTTAATGGCTTTACCTACTTCCAAAGCTTGAAGCCCGATTAGGGACATATTATGATAGTGAATAACATCAAAGGAGTTTTCGGTCAATATTTTAGTGATTTTGCGAATTTTGAAAAAGGCTAGACCTGTTTGTTGAGTTAAAAAAGGAGAGAATCCTCTCAGGCCGCTTTCTAGGGAATGGATCGTAATATTAGCGTGACTCTCCGGATTAATCTCTTTCTTTATTTGTTTGCTACTTAATAAGTTATAAGCATCTTTACAATGAATAACCGTAACTTTATGCCCTCTTTTTGCTAATTCATTACTTAGGCGATATATCTGGATACCATCTCCACCAAAGTTATAGGGAGGGTAAAATGTCGTAATCATACAAAAATTAAGTAGTGGCTTGGTATCCTTCATAGAGGTTTAATACTTTAACACTGTTTATAAAATGGTAAGTAAATTAAAATGACTTTTCAACCTGATTCTACGCTAAGTATATCTACAAATCCAAGATTAAAAGGGCAACAGTTATAATATAATCCCTGCTTACAGATGGCTCGGATGTTGAGCAACAATAAAAAAAGCGGCATAAGGATAGACAAGACTTCCCCCACTTGTTTGAACTTGATGACAAACCTGCAAGAAGTCTGCTTTTAAGCTCTCCGCATTCTGTTTATTGGCTTGGGAGATACGCTCACGCACTGTACTAGAGAAGGTGCGCTGTAGCTCCCAGAACTCTTCTGCGGTTAGCAAAGTCGCCTGATGTCCCTGCCAGTCTGTCGCAATAAGCTGAAATCCTACTTCCTTAATTAGCTTGCAAAGGTTGCTATTGTTCAAGCTATGATGGACGGTATGGGTAGACTCCGCTGACATTCTGGGGAGATGCTTCTCTGCCAACCGATTGAGAAATTCAGGCGCTACCAACTGCTTACCACGTAGTTTCAACCACTCTCTTTTCAGATGTCTAAACCCTGCGGCTATGCCAGAAAGAGATAATAGTTGTGGCCCACTGCCAACCCCGATGACGAGTTTCCCTCCGGGGGCTAAGACTCTCAACATCTCCGACAACGCCGCTTTAGGGCTAGGAAAATGATGTACGGCATAAAGAGATACTACTTTATCGAATGAACTACCTTCAAAATCGAGCTTTTCGGCATCCATTTTATAGAAGTCGATAATCTTATCACTTCCTTGCTGATGGGCTTTGTGCTTGGCATGTGCCAGCATCCCCTCAGAAAGATCGATGGCCGCAACTCTGCCTCTAAACCCTGGGAATTGTGGTATTTGCAATGCGACTACGCCCGTACCCGTACCTACATCAAGTACTCGATCAGACACAGAGATTCCCGCGAGGTTCAAAAGATGTGCCGCAAGCGGTTCTGACAAGCGGGTAGTAAAGTGATCAAACTGACTAACAACTGGATCATAACTGTCCGCGTCTTGCTGTTTAAGATTACTATTGAAATTACTCATATATGTTACTTAAAACTAGCATCAAAAAATATTCCTAACCAATTATTGTTTGGGTAGGGCTTGTTCCTTACTACTAGGGAGATTTTCGGGTTTATTTTGTTGAGCCAGTAGCTTTTGTGCCTCTTTTAAGCCAACTCTGGCATCTTCATAATCGGGTTTAAGCTCTAAGGCTTTTTGAAAGTAAGGAATTGCTTCGGCATATTTACCTTGGCGGCCAAAGAGATAACCCATCCCTGAGTAGACTTCCGTAAATGTGGGATTCAGTTTTAGGGCTTGATCATAGCTTTTTTTTGCTTCGTCAAATCTATTGAGATTAACTAAGCTAGTTCCCAGATTAAAATAGCCTCCCGCATAATTGGGAGAATCTTGGACAACTAATTGAAACTGTTCTACGGCTTGTTCAAATCGCCTACTAACTAGTAATAGTGTGCCATAGTTTATACGAATTTGAGGGTTATTAGGGGCTACTGCTAAAATATGTTTATAAAGAGTCTCACTATCTCGCCAGAGATCCGTTTGTACCCAACTCATTAAACAGAGTATTATCAATAAGCTAACGGCGGCCACCTTAAGGAGCGTAAGGTTAAGATACTTAGTAAACAGATCGTAGCTACCCCAGGCGACAATAATAAATATCCCAATTAGAGGGACATAGGTATAGCGATCAGATAACTGTGATAGATGGCTAATAGGTACTAAAGCGCCCATAAACCAGCACCAGCCTATTAGTACATAGCGATGCCGACGACCTATCCATAGTAGGGCAATACTAATCAGTATTAGGCCAAGAGTGGCCATAATAAACATGTTTAAGCTGATGTATTCAATGGGGCGGGACAAAAGTAACTCTGTGGGCCAGAAAGTCTTCTTTAGATAGAGAAGGTAATTATATGGTACATAAAGAATTAAGTGCCAAGGGTAAGGCATACTATATGCATGGATTTGGTCTCTAATATTTTGGGGCATAACTATAATAGTAGGTACTTGTGATTTGGCTTCAATATAGATACATAGCGCTGATATTAAGAAGAGTGCGCCTTTCTCTTTAGCGTGAAAGAGTACCTGTTGCCAAAAACCTAGCACTGGCTTTACTAGTGTCTCAAAACGGTTTAAAGGCCAATAGTCCATAAGAATAAATATGGCGGGCAATGTGACCAACATCGACTTAGCCATTAGGCTTAGGATAAAAGCACCTGTTATTAACCCATATTTTAGACAAGTAAAATCCTTAACATATTGTATATAAAGATTTAAAGCGACTAATCCCCAAAAAGTACTTAACAGATCTTTGCGACTGGAAACCCAAGCAACTGGTTCTACATGGAGAGGATGAATAGCAAATAATATTGCTACGGCGGCACTCCGCCATTTAGTTCCTGTAGCTTGTTGGAAGAAAAAAAACAGTAATAAGGTATTGATAAGATGAAGGGTAAGGTTAGTGGTATGGAAACCACCTCCATCTATGCCATAGATCTGAGTATCAACAAAATAGGATAACCAAGTAAGGGGATGCCAATGCCCCATGTAGTTAGTTTTAAATGCCCAAATAATATTGTCTAGCTGTAAGCCACTTTTAACATGGTCATTAGTATAGACATAGTAAAGATCATCATAGCTAACAAACTCAAAAGATCTTATTTGTGCAAAGACTGCTAACGTAATAACTATTAATAGTATATAAACATCCCAATGAAAAATAAATGGGAGGGGCGTAGTTTTTTTTTTCATATTTTTAAGACCGCGTAGGACTGTTGTTTATGCCCGTTGAGATTTTCTTCTTATATATAGCATTTTTACAATATATTATAGAACTCCCTACGATAGGCGGCGAGAGTATACCTAAGACCTTTAGCCAATGAAACTTGGGGTTTCCAACCTAGATAAGCTGCTGCCCGTTTAATATCTAAAACATTGCGCATCTGCTCTCCTAGTTTTGCTTCACCATATAAGGATTGAATATCTAGCTTTATGATATCTTTTAAGAGAGCAAAGATGTCATTGAGGTGGGTCTCAAGGCTAGTACCAATATTAAAGATATGCACATCGTCACTTCTATAGTCTAATGCTAAAATATTAGCTTGCACCACATCATCAATATAGATGTAATCCCTAGTCTGAAAACCGTTACCATTAATAGTTGGTGATTCTCCCCTCAATAGTTTCTCGCAAAATATCGCAATTACGCCCGCTTCTCCTTTAGGATTTTGTCTCGCCCCATACACATTAGCATACCTTAGCGAGATAGAGTAGAGCCCTTGTACCACTCTATAGTAGTCTAAGTACTTCTCTATTGCTAATTTAGCAATGCCATAGGGAGACAAAGGACGTAAAGGATGGTCTTCATCCGCCGGAAGGTAGTCGTGTTCGCCGTAGATCGCACCGCCAGAAGAGGCAAAGATAAAATGTTGAACTTTCGCGGCACAAGCCGCCTCTAACAGATTGATACTTCCTAAAATATTATTTTCCGCATCAAAACAAGGGGCAATAACTGACTGGCGAATATTCATTTGCGCCGCCTGATGATTGATAATGTCTGGCGCTTCTGCGGCAACTAGATCCCGGAGTTCTGCGAAGCGAATATCTAACTCATAAAATTTGGCTTGAGGATTGAGGTTTTTACGCTGCCCGGTGATCAGATTGTCCACAACTACTACTTCATGCCCTAAAGTAATATAGGCATCGACAATATGGCTACCAATAAAGCCTGCGCCGCCCGTAACTAAAATTTTCAAAGTGATCTCCTTAGTAAACTTCACTACTCTGTAATAACTGGTTCTATTCTGGTAAGCTTTCTCTATATTATATACCTAAATTTTCCCAAAATTAAAAGAGATATGGGTACTAGAGAGGGTAGTGCTAAACAAGTAAGGTAAGGATGAGCAGAAAAGGGTCGTGTTGCAGTTGTGTTGGTGAGTTAATTATCATTTGCTAACTTGATTCAATTATCAGCAAACAATAAATTTAACCATATAGGGTAGAACCCGCTAAAGGTACCAAAACCGCCATAGACAAATAGCTAAATAGCGACAGAAAACATATCAAGAAATAGGTAACGTGAGTGCGACATAAAAGTTATTTGTTGATAGCCAATAGCCTGGAGAAAAGCGCCCTGCAAGGGCGGTTTTTTTTCCTAATTCATTGGTAATAAATAGCTTTTATGTCCAACTCACGTTAATTAAGCCAACTTTGCTTTCATTTTCTGCGATATTCCATGATCATTGACATTTTTAGGAAAATATTCCTAGTACTTAGATACGCTGTCCCGCGTACAGCCAGAGGCTTTTTACCATGTTAAAACCTAGCAGCGTGCGTTTTTATCTATTCGTACTTACTTTCGTCCTGCTCTGCACCTTTGGCCAGGTGGTCGGTGTACCGGCCTTGGCCAAGGGATTTTCTGCCAAACATAGTGATAATAAAACCGAGACTAAGGCTATTAATAATAATAGTTTAGCCGTGTATCAATTAGCTAATGATGCGGTAGTAGTGCGTAATGGATTTAACTTGAATGGGGGACGAGTCGAAGGCTCAGTGAGGCAGTTATTACCCCAAAGTAGTACGCTCAATGGGCAATCGATAGTTACCGGAAGTCTGTTTGTGGTCGGTACGCCGAATGTGACGCTGAACGGCAGCAATATATATAACGGTACCACCACCGGCACGGGCAGCAGCACGCCAACTAACTACAACGTGACGCTCAATGGCAATGTTACCCTCAAAAGTGTGGTGAGACATAGCGATGCGATCACGCTTAATAATTTACCGAGCGTGCCGACACCTCTGGGCACGCGCGATGTGAGCTTGAATCATGGGGGTAGTAT